>JBNKOV010000515.1:0-4496 GCA_050294955.1 Holophagae bacterium | reverse complement strand
GGCCAGCGTCTTCCTATTTTCTCTTTCGTTTTTTTCTGCCGGTTTCAAATAGAGGTTTCAGGGTTACCGTGCCCGTTGCTTCAACAGTGTGCTTGAAAATATCGGGCGCCTTCTCGGGGGCGTCGGGGAAATAGAACGGCACAGTTGGCTGAACCTTGACCTGAACCGGTGTGGAGACCTCATCGGTTTTGTGGGGTATAACCACTTCAAAACTAAGAGGCAACTCGTAGTAGGTGACAGCGTTCGCTTCCGACGTTTTCACCGAATAGTCTCCAGCGGGCTGCCTTTGGTTGGTGAACACCGCCTTACCCTCGCCTTTAAAGGTGGGGTTCAATTCTCCAATAACCTTGATGACCCCCTTCTTATCCATGCGCCCGGTTGGTTGCACGCGGAAATTGCCAATCTCAAAATTGGTGTCGTTGTAGGTGTTCTCAACGTCGAAAAGGTATGTGTATTCACTGTTTTCAGAGACTCTCACCCGGCGCTTGGTGGAGACCCGGGTTTTCTTTACATGATATTCCTCATCAAACATGTACCAGTATTCCCTGTCCAAGACCTTCTCGCCCTCGAACCGTTCCCGAGCGGACATGGTGTGTTCGCCCAGGGCGTTGACCATGAAGCGGAACTCCACTTTATAGTCCAGCTTCATCTTGCCCTTTTCCTTGATAAACCCAACGGGGCTGCCCCGTTCGTCCAATTTATTGCCCAGAGTCTGGCTGTGGAGCGGGCCAGTGACATGAATAACCAGCCGCCCTTCCCAAAGCGCCTCTTCCAAGGGCTCTATTTCTATGTCCTGGGCCAAAATGGCGCTGCCGCCTTGCCAGAAAAGACAAAATAGAAGCACTGCATTTGTGTAAGAAACCATATCTGCATCCTCCCCGGAAATTGCAGCCCCGGATTAATCTATGAACGTTATACTGTAACAGGTTGTTGTTTTTCAGGACCTTCCTTGCATGGCCACGCCAATGATCTCTGCATGCTGTTCACCTATAGATTGTAGCTTTTTAGGCAGGTGTTGAAAAGCCCATAAATCCAGGCATTGTTTTTGCTTAGTTTTTGAGGGCCGGGCTCTGTCCAGGCGACGGAATAGAGCAAAGGTCTACTGAGCGGGTTTGACCTGTTTTAACATTAATGAATTTCACCCCAAGGGAACATAGCAATTGACATAGGGGAATTAAGCCTCATAAGATGTTAGGTTCTGCCCGCATTAAGATAGACGGGCGATACTTGGCGCGCATGCCGGAATTGTTGAGAAGAGGTTGAGGAACTATATGAGACACGTGGCTGGACTTTTGACCCTAATTGGAACCATGATCATCATTTCTGGATGTTTCCGAGAGTCGGGTTTTGAAATTTTCAATGTGGCCTCTACCCAAGCCACGCCAGACAATGCGGAAAAGCTTAGCGCAGGCAAGGACGCCATGGGCCGAACCGGGGACTTTACTCTGAGCAACTCCAGTTTGCAGATTACCGTGAATGGCCATCTTCAGAGTCAGGCTCGGGATTTCTTCCTGGCTAAAAGCGGCGGCTCCATTCTCGACGCCTCAACGGAATACCGATTTTCAGGCAGCGCCGATGTAACCCCAAGAGACGACGACAGCTTGAGCCAGTTAACCCAAGGCGTGAACATGGACTATGAAACCCTGGTTCACTACCACGACGTTAAAATTGATCAGGAAGACCCCAACAAAACCCGCCTGATCATGGAAGGCCGCATCTTCGACATGGGCGGTAAGCTGGAAGCGGCTGGGGCAGCCGTTAACCAGGGAACCCGTCAACTCGCCAATTGCACCGTAACCACCGTTTATGAATTGCAGGAACTGCTGGACACGCCCTTTGTGGACGTGGACAATCTGCCCTTCACCTTTCTGAGCATGACCACCACCATTTCCAACACGGGCGATGAGACCCTGCCTATATCTACGTTGAACGACATTGTGGTTACGCCCACGGACGCCATGTCCTTATTTGTTCCCTATCCAGAATGGGGATTTGAAAAACCATCTGATGATGCAAAGGCCTGGCCGGTTTATGTGAATCTTCAACCCAGACAATTCGGGGCGGCCACCTACGCCATGACGTCACGGATGGAAGGCGTGCTGCAGGTAACCACCACAAAAGTTCCGGAACGAGAAATGGACATTGTTTGCGTTGGCAAGGGGTTAGGCAATACACCCAACTTGCCGCCGGGCGAATCCAAGACCTTTGTCCGTGAGTTCTTTACCATGAACTCTGGAACCCCCTCTTCCCCGACCTTTGATTCGGCAACAGGTTACCTGATTGTGAGCCAGGTTATTCAAAGCGCGCCGCCAGCCAATAGCATCTTCTCTCAAACGGGCAACCTCACCATAGGCCTTTTCGACTTGAACTCACCCAACGGCCGTGTGGTTTTTGAGTATGTGAATGAAAGTGTAAAATACTTCAACGGCCAGAGTTTTGTACAGTTGGAAGAGGGCCGCACCTACCCCTTCTTCGGAGACATTCGCCTCACAAGCAGCTACAACTTCATAACCGGCTCCTTTGAAAACCCCATTTACAATATTCCGGTTGGACAATTGGCCGTTCGCGTTGCGGGGCTCAACTCCACCCCTGTAACCATCCAAGAAGCGGTGAACCTGAATACAGAGGTTCCCACGGGCGAAGATCCCGTCACAGTACCCATTGTGATTGAGGAAGGCCAGGATTTTAACGCAGGCGTATTCGCAGCAGCCGACCCGCATCGCCTGGTGGAAGTGAACCTGAGAGACCCAGCAGGCCGCGACCTCATGGGTCGAGTAACTGTAGAGCGCACATCGGACGATATACCCGTTGTATTGAGTGATCTGCCAGGCAGGGAGCAAGGTCCTCATGTCTACCTGAACAGCGTGAGTTCCTCCACCTCAACGAACGCCGTCTCATTGCCCCTGACACCGGGCGATTACCGCATGTATGTGAGCCACGGTCCTTTGTTCGAATTGGAAACCCGAGAATTTAACGTGCCTGAGACCGACGCCGGCGATGGCGATGGGGATGGAGACGGCGATGGAGACGGAGATGGGGATGGAGACGGCGACCAGAATAGCGGCGACGGAACCGCGGTTCTGGTTTTCCCAATCGAAATGACGAAAGAATTGGATTTTTCCAATTATTTCGCAGCCGACTTTGGCCATCGGTCCGAAGGCGATGTTTTAGGCATGATCGGTGAGCGTCGCCTCATCCGAATGGGGCTTTCTGAAGACCTGGACGTGGTCTTTTACGGCAATACCTATAATCAATCCAAGACGGAGAATAATTTCGACATTCTGTCCCTCTCGCTTGGCGGGTTTGACAGTGATGACAGAAACGACGATATTGACAGCTTGGAAGACGAGCTGATTCCATCCAGGGCCACGGCTGTTATTAGCAAAGTTCCTGGCGCATTTGGGGATAGAGGCCGCTTTTCCCTTTTGAACCTGCCCGACATCCGCGATGAGATCTACGTGGAAGCGCCTCTATTTGAGTCCGATCCAGCCAATTTCTACGATGCGGTTCGCACGAAGTTTGGACCTGAGGCCGTGATTCATGTCACGCGTCCCCGGGCGCCGGAAGGCTTTGAGACCGGGTTCTTTACGGCTATTGCCAAAATGTCCGGACTGGGTCCCAACGAGCCCATTCCCGCAGACAATAGCTACTACAGCCAGACCGCAGCCAACGGATCCGATACCACCTGGCTTGATTTCGATATGATCCAACTGCTTTCAGGCAATCAATACGATGAGTATTTTCAGGCCCGCGCCGATTGGTTCAACCTTTTAAACGCAGGTATTTATAGACCGGCAACCGGTGGTTCTTTCGGCCGCGAAACCAAGGATCTCCCCACAGGTATTGTGAAAACCTGGGTCCTGGTGACTGATCCGGAACACAGAGAAAACGACCTCTCCGAATTTTGGGTCTCCGCTCGATTCGGCCAGATGTTCGTTTCAAACGGTCCCTTGATCGAAGCGACCTTGAACGGCGTAACCTTTGGCAATCAAACCACTGTGCTTACAGAAAATGTGAATGTGGCCATCCGCGTGTCTGCGGCTCCGTGGATCCCCATTCGCGAGGTTCGCGCCTACGTGGACGGCGTTCTGTTTGTCCTGCCTATCACGCTTTCAGAGACAGACGCGGTGAGATTTGAAGGGGTAGTGAATCTGCCATTCCCCGAAGGCGACGGTCCCCACTGGATTGTGTTTGAGGCGGGAGCTACTCTAGGAGAATTGCAGAGTGGTCAATTGGAAACCGGATCCTATGGCAAGGTTTATCCCGGTCACATTCCCCTTGCTTTCACCAACCCCATTTTCTTCGACTGATTACTGATTCGTTTAAAGGGCCATGTGGGCCGAGCATAGGTTCGGCCCTCTCCCCCGCCCCCGAAAATGGGGCCTGAATGGTCAAGAAGGAACGAGCTGAAGAATCTGGAAAAACTCGAAAACCGTACGAACACCAGACTGATTTCATTACACTTAACTTCACAAAACATTATTCGGGACATGGGA
>JBNKOV010000514.1:0-4516 GCA_050294955.1 Holophagae bacterium | reverse complement strand
TTTCCGTCCACACGCTGGCGGCCAGGCCGTATCGGGTGTTATTGGCAAGCGCCACAGCTTCCGCTGGCGTGCGGAAGGTCATGCTCACCAGAACCGGTCCAAAAATCTCTTCCTGGGCGATTTGGGCGGAAGGCGACACGTTGGTGAATAGGGTGGGCGGATAGAAGCAGCCCTCCTTGGGACAGGCCCACGAGGGTTGCCACATTTGACAGCCTTCGTCTTCGCCGGCCTTCACCAGTTCTTGGATTCGTTGGAGTTGAACGGGCGCGACAATAGCGCCGATGTCGATGCTCTTGTCCAGAGGTTGACCCACTCGCAAGGTCTCCATTCTTCGGCGAATTCTGGAAAGTACGGTTTCCGCGACGCTTTCCTGAATGAGCAGTCTGGAGCCGGCGCAACAGACCTGGCCCTGGTTGAACCAGATGGCGTCCACCACGCCTTCCACAACGCTGTCCAAATCGGCGTCGTCGAACACGATGAAGGGCGATTTGCCGCCAAGCTCCAGAGACAGTTTCTTGCCTGACCCGGCGCTGGCTCTGCGAATAATGCGGCCTACATCGGTGGAGCCTGTGAAGGCCAGTTTGTCGATATCCTTATGGTTTACAATCTTTTCGCCGGTTTTCCCCATGCCGGTGACAATGTTCACCACCCCGGGAGGCAGACCAATATTGGTGCAGAGTTCCGCAAAAAGCAGGGCGCTCAGGGAGGTGAACTCAGCGGGCTTCAAGACCACCGTGTTGCCCATGCAGAGCGCCGGCGCTATTTTCCAGGCCAACATGAGCAGGGGGAAGTTCCAGGGAATGATCTGGCCCACAACGCCCAGGGGTTGATAACCCTCCAGCTCTGTATCCATGAGCTGCGCCCATCCCGCGTGATGGTAGAAATGGCGGGCGGCGAGGGGGATGTCAATGTCTCGGGTTTCCCGAATGGGCTTGCCGTTGTCCAGGGTTTCCAGCACGGCGAAGAGTCGGGAATGTTTTTGAAGCTGACGAGCGATCGCATAAAGGAATCGGGCTCGGCCATGGGCTCCAAGGGCTGTCCAACCGGGCAGGGCTTCACGGGCGGCCTTTACCGCCGCGTCTACGTCTTTCCCATTGCCCTCGCTGATCTTAGCCAAAAACTGGCCATCCGCCGGGTTAAGGCTCTCAAAGGTTTTGCCGGAAGCAGGGGCATGCCATTGCCCGTTGATATAATGTCCGAACTGGTGTTTATGTTGCTTCAGCCACTCATCTGCCGCATTTCTGCTCTCTGGCGCCGGTCCGTATGCCATGGTTTCATAGATCCTTTTGATATCCATTTTCTCAAAATCCCCCTTAACCCATCGGGTGCCTGTAGTTTGCTGAGTAACGGCCCGTTAAAAAATGCTCTAGCTGCCGTTCTATGTCACCCAATAAGCTGCTGGCCCCAAACCGGAACAGGTCCGGAGACAGCCATTGATCGCCCAGTTCTTCTTTCATTAAAACGAGCCATTCCAGGGCTTCCTTGGCCTTGCGAATGCCGCCGGCCGGTTTAAAGCCAACGATGTGGCCGGTGCGCTCGTGGTATTCCCGAATGGCGCGAACCATGACCAGGCTAACGGGCAAGGTGGCGTTCACCGGTTCTTTGCCGGTGCTGGTTTTAATGAAATCGCTGCCCGCCATCATGCAGACATGAGAGGCTCGCGCCACATTCCGCAGGGTCGCCAGCTCGCCGGTGGCCAGAATAGACTTCATATGGGCTGGTCCACAGGCTTCTCTGTAAGCGGCTACCTCATCGTAAAGCGCTTTCCAGTCGCCGGTTAATACGTTGGCCCGAGAAATGACGATATCAATTTCTTTTGCGCCTGCCGCAACGGAGCGGCGAATTTCCTCTACCTTCTGGTCCATGCTGATCTGGCCCGCTGGGAACCCGGTGGACACGGCGGCCACGGGAATCTGGGTTCCGTTCAATGCGGCGACGGCCGTTTCAATATGATTGTGGTAGACGCACACTGCGCCGCATGTGAGCCCCATGTCGCCCACCCCTAGCGCTTCCAGTAGATCCTGGCGGACGGGCTGTCGGGCCTTGGCGCACAAACGCTTCACGTTGCCCGCCGTATCGTCCCCGGAAAGGGTGGTCAAATCGATGCAGGACAGGGCGCGAAGCAACCAGGCCGCCTGCCATTCTTTTTTTACGGAGCGCCGTTTGCCCATGGTCCCGGCCCGGCGCTCAACCGCGCTTTTGTTTACCCTCACGGATTGAACGTATTCCGGCTCAAAGGGGATGCCTGGATTTCGGGGGTGGCTTTCACCGGCCCCGGCTTTGATCTTTTTTTTCTGCCTGGTAGCCATAGATTCATCCTTTCGGTTTTCTCGCCCCACCATTTGGGATGGGTAAGTCATTCAAGACAAAGAGGAAGAGCCGTCTCCACCACGGGATTGAAAGCGCATGGCCCTGAACATCCACTGGAGAAAAAGCAATCGGCTCATTTCTCGCCTGGGAACTCATTGGTTCGACAAGCTGCTTGATTTTAGCCTATGCTGCGGTTTTTTTGGGGATGAATTTGCCAGGATTTACCCGACCCGCCTAATCTGGCGCGTTTCGAACCTTGATGAGCTGGGCTGCGATGCTCACTGCAATCTCCGCTGGCGTGCGGTTATTGATGGGAACGCCCACGGGCGCCTGCACCTTCTCGAAGAGGCTTTCATCAACGCCCCACCCCAATAGGGTTTCTCGTATTCGCTTGATTTTAGACGCGCTACCCATGAGACCCAGGAAGCCTAGGTCCATTTGGATGAGCTGATGCAGGGCCTGAGCATCCCACTGAAAGCCTGTGGTGACAATCACGGCCAGGCTGTGCCGACCCTGGGGAATCAGGTCTCTCAACTGCTGATAATCCACGATGGATTTTTGGCATTCGGCGAGAGAAAAAGTTTGCACATCGGGCCGGTGGTCATATAAATGAACCTCAAAATCCAATAGTGCGAGCGCTTTGGTGAGGGCCAGCCCTACGTGGCCGCCTCCAATAATGGAGACCGTATCGCGAACGCCGACCGATTCCAAATGCCAATACTCCCCTGAAACCGGGGCGCTTTGGTCCTCTTCCCTGAATTGCAGGCCTCCAGGGCCTAGCGCCATGAGACCGCGGGCCGAATCTCGCGCCATGGCCTCCACCGCCGCCAACTCGTCGGATCTTAAGATGTGTATGGCAATCAACTGTTTACCCGCGCAGATCATGCCAGACTGCACCGCTTCGGGCACGTTGTCCAAATGGACCTGCTCCAGGAGTTCGGTCCAGGGTTGGCCCGAGGCCAGATGGTCTTTGATCCGCTCAATCAGGCGATGCTCCATGACGCCCCCGCCAATGGTGCCCACGGGGGGCTGATCGCTGGCAATGGCCATTTTGAAGCCGGTTTTGCCGGGTGCGCTGCCCGTGCTGCTGGAGACCACCAACAGGGCGGCTGCCCTGCCAGCCTTCATGTTTTCAGCGAGATAAGTCCAAATGCAAGGGGTCAATTAACTACATTCTCCGCGACGTCTGAGGAGACCGGATTGTCGGATTCCTGCCTGTAAAGCCCCATCAGGGTTTTCTCCGGGGTGATGGGCGCGGAAAAGGCCATGGCCTTGCCCGGCGTTGCGGCTTTCACGGCGTTTCGGATGGCGAAATAAGCGCCAATGCCGTACATTAAGGGCGGTTCGCCCACGGCTTTGGATTTCAGAACCGCGTGGGGATGTCCCCCCACTTTCAGGAAATGGATGTCCATCCTTTTGGGAACAGAGTAGATGTCGGGCACTTTGTAGGTGGAAAGCGCGTTGGACAGCAGCCGGCCCTGATCATTGTAGATCAGCTCTTCCATGGTCATCCAACCGATGCCCTGAACAATGCCCCCTTCGGTCTGGCCTCGGTCAATGACCGGGTTCATGCTTTCCCCGAAATCGTGGACCACGCCCACATTGTCGAGGGTGTAGGTTCCGCGAATGACATCGACCGTTGCCTGGAAAATGGCGGCGCCGTAAACGTGGTAGGCGAAGGGATGGCCCTTATTGGTTTCCGGATTGAAATGAACCGTTGGGGTTGCGTAATGGGACTGCTGCGAGAGGCTGATGCGTCTTTCCCAGGTCTGGGCCACCAGTTCGTTCCACTTCAAGGTGGTGGGCTTGCCCTGGTCATAGACCAGCTCGTCTTGTATGGTGAGCTGGTCGGCGGGCAGGTCCAACAAATCTGATGCCACGCCCAATAGGCGATCTCTGAGGGCGGAGCACGCTTTTTCCAGGGCCTTGCCGTTGAGATCGGCGCCGGCGCTGGCTGCGGTTGGCGAGGTATTGGCGACCCGGGTTGTGTTGGTGGTTTCCACCTTTACTCTTTCTGCGCCAACGCCTAAGGTTCGGCTGGCGACCTGGACCAATTTGGTGTTCACGCCCTGGCCCATCAGTTCGGTGACTAATAAGCCTTTGCCCATAGTGCGGCACAGTTGCAGCAAATCTTCATCACCGTGCTGGATCAGCCAGTTATGAATACCGCCGGCATGGCCACTGCTGCTCAGGCCCAGCTTACGTG
>JBNKOV010000513.1:0-4518 GCA_050294955.1 Holophagae bacterium | reverse complement strand
CTACTCACCCGAGTTCGCAATCACCTCGAATTGCTTGATGCCCATCGTAATCTAGATACCAAAGTGAAGGAGCGCACGCGAGATCTGGATCTGAAAAATCAGGAGTTGGCGGAACGAAACTCGGAAATTATACACACCCAAAATCAGTTGATTCTCAATGAGAAAATGGCAACCCTTGGCACCCTTGCGGCTGGCGTTGCCCACGAGATAAATAACCCCAATAACTTTGTGTCCGGCGGCATTCAACGCCTGAAGGTGGAACACGAACGTTTCAAGGCTTTTCTTCATGAATTATCCGGGGAAGATGAAGAGATTTGCAGGGCCTTCGATGATCGGTTTAGCCTGCTCTCAGAGATGGTGAGGACTATTGAAGAGGGATCTTTTCGCATCGCCGGGATTGTGAAAAACCTTTCCCAATTTACACAGCTCGATGAGTCGGAGCACAAATCGGTGAATGTTTTGGACGGTTTAAGGGCCACCGTGTTGCTTTTACAGCCTTCCTTCGAGAATGTACATTTCCAAATGGACCTGGGTCCTCCTCTTGTGCTGGATTGTTGGCCAGGTGAGTTGAATCAAGTGTTCATGAACCTACTCCTAAACGCCTGTGAGGCTTTGAGCCAGAACGCGGAAGGCGAGATCTGCATCTGGTGCGATCAAATGCCGGAAGGCGCTTATATCTCCTTTAAAGACAATGGCCCTGGAATTGCAGCCGAACACCAGGACAAGCTTTTTGAAGCCTTTTTCACAACAAAAAAAGTGGGAGCTGGAACCGGGCTGGGTTTGTACACCAGCTACCAGATTATGGAGAAGCACGGCGGACGTATCTCATGTGTTTCAGAACTGGGAAAAGGCGCTCTATTCCAGCTGTTCTTTCCCAATACTTCCAAGGATTAATTCATTTTCACAGGATTATTAACACTTCCTCAGGCGCGATAGGCAAAAGCTGGTGTCTTAAAAATTGCAATCAATCCGCTCACAGACTTCTACTAAAATGGAAACCCAGGCTTTACCAGTTTTTGGACCAATGTTTGACTTGGCTTCGCTGAAGTTCTATTTATGCCATATTATTAAGAATTGAGGCGGATAACCCTGAAGCGGAGATGTGTTATCGAATCGGTTTATTTTCATGCAATTAGCAAAGCGCAATAGCTTTAGTCGGGGGGCATTAGAGGAGCGTGGGTAAATAAAGAATACGCAATATACGAGCCGGAATGGTGTGATTGTGAATCCCGTAGTGCTTGTAGAAAGCGGACAGCCGAAATTACCGAGCCTGAATTATTTCAAGTTCGTGCTTGTGCGTAAAAATCGGGTAGGAGGCGAGGTTGCCCTCCGCCGTCCTCCCACACCACCGGGCATACGGTTCCGTACCACGGCGGTTCACATTAAGCGTAAACACATTCTATGTTGATCTAGCAGCGAAAGCAGCCCCTTTTGGTCAAAGTAACTCTTCGGAAAGGCTTGGTTCATATGGGATGCTCCCGAGTTCCACCAAGATCCGCGACCGTTGGTCGCGGATTTCCAGGCTCGTTCCTCGGTTATCCCTCGCTTCATCAGGTTCTTTGCTCGGCGGTGGACCCTTTTCCATTGGCGCCACAGGATGCACCGCAAGTGACGTCTGATCCATCCGTCCAGGTCCTCGAACACATTCTTGACTTCCGCCCATTTGAAGTAGTTCACCCACCCTCTCAGCTTTGGCTTCAAGAATTCGACAAACTTTCCCAGGTTGCGGCCACGACCTTTTCGAAATTCCTGTTTCAGCTTGGCTTTGAAGCGCTTTACGCTCTCCTTTGCTACTTTCAGACGGGGTTTCTTGTTCACCGTCATACTGTATCCCAGGAATTTTCGGTTCCACGGTCGGCCCACCGCGCTCTTTTCCCGGTTCACCTCCAACTTGAGGTGCTTTTCCAGGAAATTGGTGATGGAAGCCAGGACACGTTCGCCTGCCTTCTTGGATGAGACGTAGATGTTGCAGTCGTCGGCGTACCTACAGAACTGATGTCCCCGCTTCTCCAACTCCTTGTCCAATTCATCCAGCAGGATGTTGGATAGAAGAGGTGATAGCGGCCCGCCTTGGGGCGTTCCTTGGACCCGCTGGGATACAAGGCCCCCTTCCATCATCCCGGACTGAAGGTATCTCCGAATCAACTTCAGCAGTGTTTTGTCCTTGATGACCCTCGCCAACCGTGACATCAGGATGTCGTGGTTGACGCGGTCAAAGAACTTCGCCAGGTCAATGTCCACGATCCAGCGTTTCCCGCTTGCCACGTGTTCACGGGCTTTTAGGACTGCCTGATGCGCGCTTCTTCCTGACCGAAAGCCATAGCTGTTTTCGGAGAACCTTTGTTCGTAGATGGGCTGTAGTACCTGATGAATCGCTTGTTGAATCAGGCGATCAACCACTGTTGGAATTCCGAGCATTCGCCTTCCCTTGCCTCCCGGCTTGGGGATGTCCACTCTCAGTACCGCTTTGGGTTGATAGCTTCCATTCTGAAGCGCTTCCTTGATATATCGCCAGTTTGATTGCAGATAGGGACCCATGAGGTCTACCGACATCTCGTCGATTCCCGCCGCGCCCTTGTTGCCTTTCACTCGGCGATACGCTGCTTCCATGTTCTTGGAATCGACCACCGCTTCCATCAACATGGAGGTGTCCGGACTGGAGTGCTCTCTCCTTGCCGTGGTGTTTGATGCGCCCACGTTTTCATCTCGCGGCTTCCGGCCGCAACCCTCCAACATGGCTCCTGCTTTCTCAAGCTGGTTTTCTGCTTCTCTTGTCACCATCGAAATTCAAGCTCCAATCCACTTGACGTGTTCGGGCCTTCAGCCGGGTCGATCCCCTCGGCCTACTATGCCCTCGGCTGACTTCTGCATGCCCATCCCGCCGCCTTGCGACGACGGTAGCCTGAGGCAAACATGCAGATCTCCCCGGGTAATGCGCGATCACCTCCACACTTATGCCCGCCGCATTTACGCCCAATCATTCCGGTCAGGTATCGGACTTTGAAGATATTTGCCTTCTTATCCATCATGAACGCCTCGTATGCGGTTTCTGTTCGTCGGGCCAGTGCTTTGCCTTCAGCTTCCTTCAGATTTCATCTCGCGATGAACACCCTTGCCGTTCGGCTAACAGTTCCCCCTGACGGGTCTGTAGGGGACTTGAACCCCAAAGTGATTGCGCCCTGCCGGGCGCACAAATGAAAAATCCGACCACAAGGTGGTCGGATTCAGAATACGGCTGCTGTGCGATGGATTTACGAAGTAGAAGCGGCTTCCGCTTTTCGGTTGCGCAGCTTCAAAGCGATAAAAAGAAGCACTGCTGCAAAGCCAACCAGAATGAGGCTGGGGACAAATGAAACGGGTTTAACCTCTTCGTTCACCACACCGGTGTCAACTTGACTGGGATCAACTTGGAATTGGGGCTCAATGCCCAGATAAGTAAATGAAGGCACGGGCTCCGGCCCCACCTCTTTTTTCAGAGCTTCCGGGTTCACCTTAACCATTGAGAAGATATCCTCGATCTGGCTGAAATCCCCATCAAAACCGGCCTCATTGGAGTTAAGGGTGAAAATTAAGGCCTCGGTAGGCGTAACCCAGAGCTTCTTCATGCAATTAACCACCTGACCATCCGGCCAGATGTACTGCATTGCCAGCATAACTGATTGATCATCAAAATTTAGTTGAGGACTCAAAAGCACGTTGGCTAGACCTTCAACAGGACGCAACGTAAGCATATCGATCTGGTTGAAATAAAGCTGGTAAATCTCGGGCGGGAGTGGATAAAAGTGGATATTCTGAGAGGGAAAATGCTGGACAGTTACACTGTAGTCCCAGGTCCCCGACGCGCTTGCGTACATCCCAACAGCATTGGGAATAAAGTCTGCGCCCGCCAGTTTGAACATGTAATGCACATTATCTTCACCGGCGTACAAGACCCCTTCGGGTATGGTCAGTGAATAACTCCCAATTTCCACAACATTCCCCGATGAAACTGGCTGAAATTTCACCATAGAATCATGGTCATGGTCTTGAAACAACATCAGGAAACTCAAAACAAAAAGCATACTTGACTCCGTATCACAACTCACGTCCATTCTATCACAGCAGGTGAAAAATAGCATCGTTGGAGGGCAATTCGAGAGGGCCTGGGCAAATCCCATCAGGCCGATCACACCGTCAAACCCTGATTTCAGCGACGGTCAAACGGGTCTGGAACCCGCCAACCCTGGCATCAGACGCAGAGAAGCCCCAATGCTGCCATTGGGGCTTCGAAAAAAAGTCAGCTAATTGACTCAAAGAAACATTACATGGTGCAAGCGCCACGAGACTCAGGATCTTTGTTCAGAGTAGCAAAGCTGGAACCGTCAACCAGAGCGATCTGCATGAAGCAACCGGTGTCCTGGCAATGCAGGCAAAACTGTCCAGGGCAATCTGCGGCAGGACATCTATTAGCAAAGGACCAGGTGATGATAACTTTGTTAGCGGTAAAAGTGTGACCCCAGGTAACACCTTCAACGTCAG
>JBNKOV010000512.1:0-4523 GCA_050294955.1 Holophagae bacterium | reverse complement strand
TATTGGTGTTCTTGCGCCAGAACGCCCCTGTCTCGGCTCGTTTCCGTCCATCCGGGTTGGCGTGGAGCATGAGATGAACTTCCTGATAGTCCAACAGCCAGGTAACGTCTGGGTCCACATTGTAATTGTCGATGAGATATTCGGCAAAGCGCATGCAGGTCTCGGCGGTGGTCATCTCCCGGGCGTGAATCGCGCTGGAAATCACCAACTTCGGCTTGTCCCCGCCAATGGCGGAATTGGTGAGCTTCAGGACCAGAATATCGTAGCCTTCATTGGGGTCCTGGACCTTTTCCCAGGAATCGCCCACATCGTGAACAGAAGCCAGCTCCGGCCAGTTGGCCGCAAGGGACTGGGCAGTGGCGTAGTTTTCCTCAACCGTTCGGTAACAGGGATAACCCGGAACTGCAAAACTCTGATTTGTAAATTTACCGGGTTCCCGATGGAGCAACTTGGTCTTGCCCTCGTCCAACTCCACGAAAAAACCCATGCTCTCGAGATCACGATACCCGATGGCGTCGGTCTCAATAATCATAAACCCTTCGTTATAATTCATTTCCCAGGGCGCATAACCCGCCGCGGCAGTGCGAGCGGCTTCCTTATCAGCAAACCATACTTTCAGAACCCAGGGCTCTGGATTGTTGGGAAGCGGGTTTTGCCCGTAGGCAGCCCCCAAAAAAGATATAAATAGAAAAATTTGGACAAAACGGTTCAAGACAATTCTCCTGCTGAATAATCGAATTGTGTCCTCCATATTGGAATATAACACAGGCGGTGATCGATAGATTGATAAACATCGCCATCATTCAAACGAGCGTGCAGCGAAAAACACCCATATTTTTTTTTAAAAAAATTCATAGACAAAAGGAAAGGGGCCGCAGAGGAATGATTCCCCTGCGGCCCCTAAAATTCAACTCGGTGTGTAAAAGACTCTAAAGTCTGTAGTTTGGCGCTTCTTTGGTGATAATGACATCGTGGGCGTGGCTTTCGGTGAGACCTGCCTGGGAGACCTTGGAGAAGCGCGCCTTTTCCTTCATTTCTCCAATATTGGAACAGCCCGACAGGCCCATGCCTGCGCGGAGCCCGCCAATTAGCTGGGTGATGACGGCGGAAAGGCTGCCCTTGTAGGGAACCTGACCCTCAATGCCTTCGGGCACCAGCTTGGTGGTTTTGGAATTGCTTTCCTGGAAATACCGATCCGCGCTTCCCGCCTTCATGGCGCCCAAGGAGCCCATGCCCCGATAGGTTTTATAGGTTCTGCCCTGGTAGAGCACCATTTCGCCCGGGCTCTCGTCGGTTCCGGCGAAGAGGCTGCCGATCATGACCAGGTCCGCTCCGGCTGCGATGGCCTTGGAAACGTCGCCCGAGAATTTGATGCCCCCGTCTGCGATGATGGGAACATCGTGTTTTTTGGCGGCTTTAAAGGCTTCGCTGATGGCGGTGATCTGGGGCATGCCCGCCCCAGTAACCACGCGGGTGGTGCAGATGGACCCGGGTCCAATGCCAACCTTCACAGCGTCAGCGCCCGCTTTGATCAGGTCTTCCACCCCGTCTGCGGTGGCGACATTGCCAACAATCAGAGGCATATTGGGAAAGGACGACTTCAGAGCGGCAGTGGCTTCCAACACGCCCTTGGAATGACCGTGAGACGAATCCAGAACCAGCATGTCGGCCCGCGCTTCGATCAGGGCTTCGGACCGCTCCATCATATCGCCAAAAACCCCAATGGCGCCGCCAACTCGGAGGCGACCCTGGTCGTCTTTGCAGGCGTTGGGGTACTCCAGCTTCTTCTGAATGTCTTTAACGGTGATCAAGCCTCGCAGATGGTAGGAGTCGTCTACAACTAAAACCTTTTCAATGCGATGCTTGTGCAGATAGTGTTTCGCCTCTTCCAAGGTGGTACCCACGGGCACGGTTACAAGCTTGTCTCTGCCGGAGGTCATGACGTTGGAAACAGGCTGGCGATAGTTGATTTCAAAACGCAGGTCTCGGTTGGTGACAATGCCCACCAGGACGCCGTCATGATCGACGACCGGGATGCCGGAAATGCGGTAGCGGCTCATCATGTCTTCTGCGTTTTGGATGGGTTCGTTGGGGCCGATGGTGATGGGATCGATGATCATGCCCGACTCGGAGCGCTTGACCTTGTCGATCTCTTCGGCCTGTTCTTTAATGGAAAGGTTTTTGTGAACGGCGCCAATACCGCCCTGCTGGGCGATGGCGATGGCCAATCTGTGCTCGGTTACCGTGTCCATGGCAGCCGCCATCATGGGGATATTGAGGTGAATGTCGCCAGCCAACCTGGTTTTCAAATCAACATCATTTGGATGGACTTCTGACCTGGCTGGGATCAGGAGGACGTCGTCGAACGTCAACGCTTCCAACAGTGGGTGTACCAACATATGAGACCTTCTTTATGTTTTTTTATCTTTTCCCGTGACAATGCTTGAATTTTTTACCGCTTCCACAGTAGCAGGGCTGGTTTCGGCCCAATTTCGGCTCGCTGCGGCGGTAGGTTTTCTTCTGGGCTTGCTCTTCCTTGCCCGCCATTTGCATGGATTTCGCCTCACGGGCTCGCTGACGGCGCATACGGTTGATAGACTCATCGCTCACCTTGGGCTGGAGGAAGATCAGGGTTTTCACCACTTCCTCGTCTACCCGGTCCATCAATTCGTTAAACATCTCAAAACTGGCTTTCTTGTATTCGATCAGGGGATCTTTCTGAGCATAGCCCTGCAGACTGATGCCTTCTTTCAAAAAGTCCATGTTGCGCATATGCTCTTTCCATTGCTGGTCGATCATGTAGAGCATAATAAAGCGTTCATGGTCCGCGATGGTTTCTTCTGGAAGCTCCAGCACGTCCCATTTCCCTTCATATCGAGCCTTGACCGTGGTGAGGAGATCTTCTCTCAGGGCCTCGTCGTCGATCTTCATGTCCGGATCTTCCGGCTCATACTGGAAAAGGCTCTTCAGGGATTCCCATAATTTTTTGCGGTCTTCTTCGGTTTGCCGTTCCAGGTTCACAAACTCGTCAATAATGGTGTTGGCGATCACCTCGGCTCTTTTATACAAATATTCGCGAGCGGATTGACGAAGCAGCTCGTGACGGAGTCGATAGAAGGTGGTCCGTTGCTTGTTCATGACGTCGTCATAATCAAGGATGTGTTTCCGCATTTCAAAGTTGCGGTTTTCCACGGACTTCTGAGCTTTTTCAATAGCGCGGTTCACAAATTTGTGCTGGATGACCTCGTCTTCCATGTTGCGAGCCAGATAGCTTTTCAGCTTGGGAGAACCGAACAAGCGCATGAGCTTGTCTTCCAGCGAGAGGAAGAACCGGGTTTCGCCTGGATCGCCTTGACGACCCGAACGACCGCGAAGCTGGTTGTCGATCCGCCTTGATTCATGCCGCTCGGTGCCGATAATGCACAAGCCGCCCAACTCCAAAACCTTCTTCTTCTCTTCTTCACAGGTCTTCTTGTAGGTGGCAAGAAGCTCCTCGTAA
Organism: Holophagae bacterium; assembly: GCA_050294955.1. Taxonomy (GTDB): domain Bacteria; phylum Acidobacteriota; class Holophagae; order Acanthopleuribacterales; family Acanthopleuribacteraceae; genus JBNKOV01. Next base: position 1,024 of record JBNKOV010000512.1, on the reverse strand, counting down.
TCCAGCTCGGGATTTTTGACCAGGTCGGCCTTGGCAAGAGCTTCCGGGTTGCCGCCCAAGATGATGTCGGTGCCTCGACCCGCCATGTTGGTGGCCAGGGTAACAGCGCCCAAACGACCCGCCTGAGCAACAATGTCCGCTTCCATCTCGTGGTATTTCGCGTTGAGAACAATATGGTTGATGCCGTGTTTCTTAATGGCGTCGCTCAACTCTTCCGAGGTCTCAATCGCGATGGTGCCCACCAGAACAGGACGGCCCTTGGCGTTCTGTTCCTTAATTTCCTTGATAATGGCCTTGAACTTGGCGTCTCGGGTGCCGTAGATGAAATCGTTCCGGTCATGACGAGCCAAAGGCCGGTTGGTGGGAATAACGTAACAGTTCAATTTGTAGATGTTCAGGAATTCCGCCGCTTCCGTCTCGGCAGTACCGGTCATGCCGCTGAGTTTGTCGAACATGCGGAAAAAATTCTGAAAGGTGACAGAAGCCAGGGTCTGGTTCTGTTTTTCAATTTTCACGCCTTCCTTGGCTTCCAAGGCCTGGTGAAGACCGTCGGAATAACGACGACCGGGCATCTGGCGACCGGTGTGTTGGTCAATAATGATCACTTCATTGTTGGTGACCAGATAATCCACATCGCGCCTAAAGAGAAAATGAGCTTTCAGAGATTGCTCCAAGCAATGCAGAATCTCAATATTCCCGGCGTCGTAGAGGTTGTCCAACTTCAAAAGCTGCTCCGCCTCTTGGATGCCGTCCTCGGTGAAAAGGGCGTGGTTGTCTTTTTCATCCACAGTATAGTGCAGGTCGCGCTTGAGCCTGAGAACAACCGTGTTGGCGTCGTAATACTTGCCGGTGCTCTCGTCTGACTGGCCGGAAATGATCAGAGGCGTTCTGGCCTCGTCAATCAGGACAGAGTCAACTTCATCCACAATCGCGTAGTTGAAACCCCGCTGGGAAAGCTGTGACTCGCTGTACTTCATATTGTCCCGAAGATAGTCGAAACCAAACTCGTTATTGGTGCCGTAGG
>JBNKOV010000511.1:0-4525 GCA_050294955.1 Holophagae bacterium | reverse complement strand
AAAAAACAACCCGCCTTGATAAATCCCCCCACTTCTAGAAGGACTCTGCAGGGCTTTTAGGCCAACATTCTTGAGGTGAGCCTGCTTCAGAAAAATATCACAATCTTGAATGGGGAACGTCGTCTTTTTTTAGGAAATACGGTCTGTGGTTGGATGTTCTCCATTAAAATCACTGATTTGGAGAGGTTGGCCCATTTGCATTCGACAGGATCGACGACGTTAATTTAAACTGGCATATGTGAGGAGTGGGGAATGGATAGCGATTTTCATTATTACGGAACCGGAACGGCGGCTCTGCAAGCGGGCTTTAACAATACGGAGGCCACAACCATCGCCAATGTAGCCCAGTATGTGGATTGGTTCGACAGCGATTACTGGAGTTATTGGCGCATGGTCGATCATTGGGGCATACCCGTAAAGGACTCGAACGGAAAGCAATATCGCTATGAATACCCCCAATTGTCTGTCCAAAAAATTGACTGGAAGATGGCGGTTGACTACGATAAAAATATTTGGAACGCCTTTCACTTTCCCCCAGGAAACCTGCCCTATGCGGGTCCCAGTTCTGGCTGGCAAAAGAATTTTCAACTCCACCATGTGGTGCGCAACACGAATCTGAGCACGGCGGACGCCAATAAACTTTGCAGGCCGTTCAGCCAGTTTGCTCTGGACATGATTAACGATACGGTTTCAAAATACAGGCTGATTCGCAACAAGAGCGGGCCGGAACTGGCCGCCATTATTTCTAATTGGGTGGCGCCCAGGGTTCGGTGTCCCGTGACGGACGGCGCCAAGCTGGCCCTTTACCTGCTGGGCGTTCGCATGCACATTCTTTCCGATACCTGGGCTCATCAGGATTTTACGGGCGAGGGCAATTACAATATCAATGGCGCGGGCAGGCAAAACTACGTTTTTGCCAAGGACGCTCAAGGCAATTATCAGCAGACGACTTGGACGGGGACGATTTGGGCGCTTCACGATGACACGGATTGCGCGGCGGCGCCCAATACGGGTACTGACAATACGGCGGCGGGCCATGGTCAGATGGGTCATTACCCCGACTACTCCTGGCTAACCTTCAAATACCCAGCGGCTTGGCTTCCAAAAGGGACGGAGTATCTGGAACGGGAAAACCCTGGACAATATAACCAGGCCTGGAGCTGGATCAATTTTGTGATGGGCCTTTGCAGCGGTCAAAATAACGATACCCATATCCCAAAGGAGACGCCGGCTGACATTGTCGATGTCATGGCGACCTGGCACAGGCTAAGTACGACAAGACTGGAAGCGGTTCCCGCCAGCGAAGCCCTTTGGAGATCGCAAACGGCGGCCAGACAAATGCCCTATCGTTGGGATCCGGAAACGAGAAAACCGCTGGGCCTATACGACGGTCTGGCTACAACACGCTATGGCTATATTAATGTAGTGCAAGACAGCACCTTACACTGCATGGAGACGGCGGCCGCCATTCACTACCAGTTCTGCGTGGACTGGCTGAAGGCCAATCCCAATTATTCTTGGGTACCCTGGCAACCCAAAACCTGATCGCTTCTATTTGGAGTTCTCATCCGGTTGAAGCGCCTGGGACAAGGCCTTCATCAGTTCATCGGTATTCAAAGTGGCCGTTCCCAATTTAGCCACAACCACCCCTGCGGCGGCATTGCTGATAATGGCTGCCTCTTCAGGGGTGGCCCCTGCTGCGCGGGCGAGAGAGTAGGCTGCAATCACCGTGTCGCCAGCGCCGCTAACCTCAAAAACCTCACGGGCTCTGCTGGGGATGAGCACCATGCGCTCACCTTCAAAAAGGGCCATGCCCTGCTCGCCACGGGTTATCAAAAGCCTGGTGCAATTCAATCGCTTAAAAATGACCCGAGCCGCCTCGCGCAGACTTTCCACTTCTACAATGCTCACCCCGGACATGCGCTCCGCTTCTCCGTGATTCGGCGTGAGCAGACTTACGTTTTTGTAAAAGTCGAAATTCTGATCTTTGGGATCCACGTGGATCATGAGATTGTCCTGGGCGCCCAACCGGGTTAACAACTCGCCTGTGATCACGCCCTTTCCGTAATCGCTGACGATGGCTACGTCTACATCTTTAAGGCAGGCGATCATGCGATCTTGAAGCCGCTCTCGGGTTTCAGGCCCAGGTGGCATGTCCACTTCCCTGTCCACTCGAACAATCTGCTGTCGCTGAGCCATAATGCGGGATTTTTGGATGGTCTCGTAATCATCGCAGAAAACCAGGCCCTCTGTTGAAACGCCCAACTTCTCTAACGCTGTTGCTAAGTCTCTGCCTGGCTTATCGTTACCTAATAAGCCTACCGGAACTACATTGCCGCCCAGAGCGTGAATATTGGCCACAACGTTGGCCGATCCGCCGAGATGAATGGCCTCATGAGTCACCTTCACCACAGGAACCGGGGCCTCGGGAGAAATGCGATGCACCTTGCCCCAAATGTAACGATCCACCATAAGATCGCCAACAACCATGAGCCGAGTATTTTGAAACTGCCCAATGAGCTTCTCAAATTTATTGGTATCCATTTTCCCAGTAGCTCCCCGAAATCCGCGCTTCTTCGCAACAGCCTATTCTATCCTAAATGACGAGGGAATCAAGGCCCATTCCGGGATGAGAGCCAGGGAAAAGACACACATGTCATGCCAAACAAAAGACGACGCGCGTTCGGTCATAAACCCGAACGCGCAGTAGCCATCAATCGATCCAAACGCGACCATTCATGTTCTTGCCGGTAATGCGCACCAGGTCTTGACCTTCCATGGCCAGCAGAGATTCAACAATGCCCTGGTAATCGATATTGTCGATATCGGTGAACAGCGCGTCGCCCAAAGCAAGGGGAACCGTGACATGAATGTCGTTGCCGTCTTTCTTCTCGTGAATATCGATCACAAGATGGGTCTGGGTAGTAGAAACCTTCACATCGGCATCTTGGGAGTTAATTTCAACAAACTCAGTAGGACCCGCGTCTTTTACAGCCTGCCAGATCGCCGCAAAATCAATCTCCATACGGCCTTCTTCACGAGCTGTTAAAAGCGCCTGTTCAATGTTGGGTTGAATCGTCTCAATGAGGCTCAAAGGCAGGCTGACGTCAATTTTCATGCCCTCGCCGTTGTTGTCCTCAAAGTGGACATTGATCATTTTGCCGTCTTTGGCAAAAACCATCATGGCCATGCTCATCATGGTGATCAGGGATGCTGCTTTCATCATTCTTCTCATATTCAAACCTCCATGGTTTCCATCTCACTCACCAACTAAACGCTCAACTTCAAACATGGTTTATTGTTTTTTTAAGAATAACCCAAAAAGTCCGCGCTTAAGGCTTATCGGGAGATGAAGCCTTTTGGAGAAGATATTCGGTCAATAACCGCGCAGTTTCGTCACTTTGGTCGATAATGCAGATGTGCCCACTTTCCTTCAAAATCTCCAACCGACTCCCTCTGATCAGGTTATGTAGGTTGTAGGCGTTTTTAACCGGCACAATGCGATCCTGCTCCCCGTGAAGAATGAGGGTGGGCGTTTTAATTTGGGCGGCAGCCTCGGCATGGTTGAAGGTCATGCCGATGAACATCTGCTTGCCCACTATGCCAGCAGGCGGAACGTATTTCACGCCCCGTTCAATTAGCTGCTTCATCTCATCTGGGTGGGTTTCAACATATTGGGGATGAAGGGAATACAGCAAGCCCTTCTCCACGCGCTCGGGCCGTTCCATAACCCCCATTTTCTGGAAATACCCCAAAATTTCGGGTTCGGGAATCACGTGGATCGGGCCGCCCGGGCTAGAGGCGATAAGCGCCATTTTCTGAATGTGTTCGGGATATTTTAAAGCCATCTTCTGAGCCACAAAACTACCCAGAGAAATGCCCGCAATATGGTAGCGATCCACCTTCAGGGAGGCCATTAATCCAGCCGCATCATCCGCCATGGATTCCAGAGTGTAAGGCCCCTCCAAATCGCCGCTTTCACCCAAACCCCGGGGATCAAAACGGTAAACCGTAAAATGACCCGTAAGCTTTGGGGCCAGGTCATCCCAGATATCCAAACGATTCCCCAAACCGCCAATCAACAACAACGGCTCACCGCTGCCTTCAACCTTGTAGTGAATCTTCGGGCCATTCTCCAATTGGACGTCCGAAAGCCATAAAAGCAATAAAAAAGAAATCATCATCTCCCCTTCTACTCCGCCATCTCATTAAACGCGGTAATCAGTTCATCGATCCGAGGCGCAGACCGCAGCACCGATGGCCAATAGGCATGGTGATCGAACCATTGGGCATTCAACTCGTCAACCGCCTTCTGCTGCTGCTCCACCCAGGTGAAATACTTCAATTGATGGATCCTCTTCCGCTCGTAATGGCAGAGTTCGCGCATATGATCCAAGCCCTGGTTTGCAAAAAGCTCCAAATCTCGGAAGGCGTCTATGGGTCGATACACACCGCGATTGGCCTCCAATTCCGCCAGTCGCGAGCCGTAGAGATCCACGGAATCCGTAAACACCGTAGCCACAAT
>JBNKOV010000510.1:0-4527 GCA_050294955.1 Holophagae bacterium | reverse complement strand
TTCCTCTTCGGTGGAGTTTAACCGCCAGGCAAGAACTTTGCGACCCTTGCGGCCCAGTCCAAGATAGGCGTCGTAGGGGTTGTCTCGAACGGGATAATAACCCTGCCCCTGTGATGCCTCAACGCCCAATAGAAGTTGCCTCAGGAGAATCCCCAAACTGAAGATATCGCTGCGGGCGTCTAATGCGCCGCCTTCGGTAACGCTCAAAAGGGCTTCTGGGCTCAAATAAGCGGGAGAGCCCATCATGGGCCTTTCGGTTTGCCCTGGCCTGGAAGCAATGCCAAAGTCGATGATTTTTGGCACGGGCGCGCCATTAACCTCTTTTATTAAAATATTGGCGGGCTTCAAGTCACAATGCAGCCATCCCAATCGATGAAGGTGGGCTACTCCCCTGCAAACATCTGAGAACAATTGGAGCCGTTTCCTCAGGGAAAGACGCTCCCGGTCACAATATTCAATGATGCCGGGTCCATTCACGTACTCCATAAAAAGACAGTTCCCAACGCCAGCCAGGTTTTCAGCGCCTAGATAACGCACAATGTTGGGGTGGTCCAGAGTAGACAATACCCGACATTCCCGACTCAGACAATCCGCCTCCTCTCCCGATGGGTTTCGCTTTAACGTTTTCACCGCAAAAGGCTTTCTGCCTTCCGGAGAATGAGCGAGGAACACATTTCCCATGCCGCCCCTGCCCAACTTCCGAAGCACCTTGTAAGGCCCCAAAGTTTTGGGACACCAGGGTTCTGGACCTGGTTTCATTTGCCCTGTACACTGCGCCACCCGATTCGTCCAGACAACATCCTCTTGAAACGGCGTTTCCATAAAATCGCCAGACAACTCATGTGCATGTAAAAGTGAGAGAACCCCCTGCAACAAGGATTGATCGCCAGCAGTTTCCCCGCGAAGAAAATCCTCTCGTTGCTCAGGCTTCAGTTCCAAAGCTTTATCGAACAATTGGGTTACCTTAATCCATTGATCAGATTTCATGTCCTTCCTCCGAGAGATGCTGGAAAAGCCATGCCCGCGCAAGCCTCCAGCGACGGGTGACCGTGGCGGTTGAAATATCCAGAACCGCTCCAATCTCCTCGGCTGAAAGACCCACAAAGTATCGAAGCTCCACAACGTGAGCCAATTGACTGTCCACCTTTTCCAACTCGCGCAGCCCCTCCTCCAGGGCCGCAACGTTTTGCGGACATTTGTCATCTGCAGCAATCCGCATGGGCTCCAATTCCACCCGTTCCAAACCTCCGCCTCGTTTGGCGTAATTCATCTCACGGGCGTAATCCACAAGAATTCGGCGCATCATTCGCGCTGCAATGCCGAAAAAATGGGATCGGTTTTGCCAGGATACCTGCCTCTGACCTATAAGCTTCAACCACGTTTCATGAACCAGAGCGGTAGCGCCCAGGGTGTGATCAGACCTTTCGCCTCGAAGACATTTATAGGCGAGATGATGCAATTTCTCATAGACCTTAGAGACCAATCTATCCAATACACGCTCGTTTCCTTCGCTCCATTCTGAAAGGAGCATTGTCAGATTCCCTTGTTCTGCCTGCTGTACATTTGTATACATGGGATTCCCCCTGAATCAATATTGCGAGCTGGCTTAATCGTAGTCCTGCTGCGGACTTTCAGGTGGGACAAGTTATCGCCCGAGGCCTGCCATGTCTCAGCAGGGATGCATGGGCGTCCCATCTCGGGCGCCTGTCAGAATGGAGGCGCCTCAATGTCCCGAACCGGGTATGTCAAGAGAGTTGACCTTAAAGAAGGAGTCATTAGAATGAGTAGATGGAGATTGGCATTACATTTATTCAGGATTTTGGCGAAACCTGATTTTTTATAAAGCGCCCCTTAAGGCGCAGCCAATCAGAAAACGAATGGAAGGAGAATTAAGATGAAAGAAAGGAAACTCAATTTAAGCAGGTTGGAAATTCAAAGTTTTGTAACTTCATTGGCCAATGGTCAGGAACGCATGGTTTATGGCGGCACCAATACATTACCCAGTTGCGCAACCTGCGTAACAGAATGTGTGGAGTGCCCACCGCCCAAATAAGGGGAATACAGAGTGAACAGGCCTCGCTCCATGGCGCACTTGAAAATTTAAGTCTCCCAGCCAGGCAAATCAGGCTTTGTCCGGTTCAGGAGACCTGGCGCGAGGCAAGGGAACCCAGCACGATGGTCGCATTTTGGCGTTCAGGCCGCTCAAAATGCCACATCAGGCGCTGGGGGCTTCGGCGGCTGCCCGTTGTTTCTCCACGGTTCTGGAGAGATAATCCGAGGGGGTCATGCCAAAGGTTTCTTTGAAGAGGTTCGAGAAGTGCTGAGGTTTGCTGAACCCCACCTTATAGGCCACTTCTGAAATATTGCCCGCTCTCTGGTTTAATAACTGGGAAGCTCGCTCCAAGCGCACCCTTCGGATAAATTCCGCAGGGGTGCGTCCTGTAATGGCTGTCATTTTTCGATGAAGCTGCCTTCGGCTGAAACCCATTTCTTCTGAAAGCTCAAAGACTCCGAAGTGGCCGTCTTCCAGGTGTTCTTCAATAATGGACATGGCTTTGTCGAGAAACTCCTGCTCAATGGAATTCACCGGTATTTGCGCGGGCTCAAGCGCCATTTCCCTGCAATAGCGCTCCTTTAGCATTCGCCTGGATTCTATAAGGTTGGCAACTCGCGTTTGCAGAACTCTTGCGTCGAACGGCTTGATAATGTAATCGTCTGCGCCTCTTTCCAAACCGGCGATGTTGTCTTCGGTTGAGGCCTTGGCTGTCAGCAAAACCACAGGTATGTGGCTTGTTTTTTCCTCTTGTTTCAACCGACGGCAAAGTTCGAATCCATCGACCGCGCCTGGCATCATGACATCGCTGATTACCAGCTCTGGGATTTCCTCTTGGGCTCGTTTCAGCCCAGCTTCTCCGTTTTCACTCTCCAGGATCTGGTAGGCGCCTTCTAACTGCTCGCGAATGTAAGAGCGAACCTCGGGATTGTCTTCAACCACCAGAATAACCGACCCGCTTTTTCCACCCCGTTTATTGGTAGGGGCCGCTTCTGGTATTTCCTCCGGATCATCCTCCGGGGACCATTCAGACCTGGGCTCTTCCATGGGATCCTGGTCAACGATCTGGTCAGGCGAGAGGTGTCCGGAGCCTTTGGGCAGAATCACTCGAAACTCACAGCCAAAACCCGGCTCGCTCTCCACCTCTATGTCGCCTCCGTGCAAGGCCACCAGTTCCTTGGCAAGGGACAGGCCTATACCCGTGCTGGCGACTTTGTCTCGGGCCTTGTTTTGGGCCTGATAGAAACGGTCAAAAACATAGGGCAGCAGGTTTTCGGGAATGCCAACGCCTGTATCCTTGACGCTCACAACCAGGCGATCAGGCGTCTCACGAAATCCCACGAGGATCTTGCCCTGCTCGGATGTGTATTTGAAGGCGTTGGACAGCAGATTGTAAAACACCTTCTCCAGCTTCCCCGGATCAAAGTAAAGCGCGATGTTTTCATCGCTGGCTCCAATAGAAAGCAAAATGTTCTTTCGCTCCGCCAGGGGCAAGAAAGCGCTAACACAGTCCCGAACAAAACTCACAATATTGCTCTGCCGAGTCTGTAGGGTCATTTGTCCCGCTTCCAACTTGGAGACATCCAGCAACTCATTGATTAACTTCATCAACTGCCGTGTATTACGTCGAATTCGCATGAGTTGGCTACGGGTTCGTTCATCCGGCTCGCCGCTGAGAAGATCGTCCAGTGGCCCAACTGTTAATGTGAGAGGCGTGCGGAATTCATGGGATACGTTGGTGAAGAACCTGGTTTTCAGCTCATCCATTTCCCGCAAACGCTTTTGCTGAGCCAAAATTTCCGCATTCCGTTCCTCCAGGGTGCTGGTGCGTTCGGCCACCATTTTGTCCAGCCGCTCGTTCGTGGAACGTTCATCAGCCAATTTCCGTTGGTGGGAAATCATATAGGCGGACACAAAACCCAGCACTACCAGCACATAGAAGGTGTAAGCCCACCAGGTTCGCCAGATCGGGGGTTGAATGGTCAGATTCAGAGACGCGCCTGTATTATTCCAGACACCATCGTGATTGCTGCCTTTGACTCGGAAAACATAACTACCGGGACTCAGATGGGTATAGGTAGCAAAACGTTTATCTGCACTGGTATAGGTCCATTGATCGTCCACGCCCTCCAATATGTAGGCGTATTTGTTCTTGCCCGGCGCGGCATAATCCATAGCGCTGAATTCGAAGGAAAAGACAGCATCCTTGTAACTTAGAACCAGATCTTTTGTCTCAAATATGGGCTGGGACAACAAATCCCCATCCACAGGCGCCGATTCGTTGAAAAGCAGAAAGTCTGTGATCACAACGGACGGCGGGAGGGGATGATCGATAATTTGGGAGGGGAAAAAGCGATTGTAGCCATTAATCCCCCCAAAAAACAGCTCACCCTTCTTACTTTTGTAACGAGAGCCAAAAAGGAACTCGCCCATTAGGCCGTCCTGTTCGTTAAACCGCCTGAAGGTTTCATTTC
>JBNKOV010000509.1:0-4528 GCA_050294955.1 Holophagae bacterium | reverse complement strand
CAAAATGCTGGAAATCCCATTGTGGCGGAGTTACCTCGCCGGATGCATTCTGTTGGGCATTGCGCCCTGCACCGCCATGGTGCTGGTGTGGGGTTATCTCGCAAAGGGAAACGACGGCCTGACGTTGGTCATGGTGGCCATCAATTCATTGACCATGCTGGCGCTGTACGGCGTGTTGGGCGGCTACCTTTTGGGCGTCGGGCGCTTGCCTGTGCCCTGGGAAGCGCTGCTGCTCAGCATAGGCTCCTATGTGGCCCTGCCGCTAATCGCGGGGTATTTGTCCAGAAAGCTCATCCTCGCTACAAAAGGCGAAACATGGTTTAAAGAAAAGTTCTTACACCTCTTGACGCCGGTGACCATCATCGCACTGCTGCTCACCCTGGTGCTTCTCTTTTCCTTCAAGGGAGAAGTGATCCTGGCAAACCCGCTCACCATACTTTGGATCGCCATACCGCTCTTCCTGCAAACCGTGTTGATTTTCACCTTGGGATACGGCGCGGCGAAGTGGTTGGGTCTCACCTATGAAAACGCCGCGCCTAGCGCCATGATTGGAGCGTCCAACCATTTCGAGGTGGCCATAGCCACCAGCGTCATGCTTTTTGGACTGTCCTCTGGAGCAGCCCTTGCAACCGTTGTAGGCGTTTTAATCGAAGTGCCTGTCATGCTAATGTTGGTCCGCATCTGCACCAACACCCAACATTGGTTTAAACCAAAAGAATGAAGACAGGGATGGCGGCGATGACCCCAACAACATCGTCACCATCCCCACGCTGCTTCATGGATTCAAACATGACCTAGAGAACCAGTGGCTCACCATTGATCAATGCCGGGAAACGAGTGTCTAGATCCACGTTTCGGGCAATGTACAGAGCTAGAAATTCCACAAAGTTTTTTTCAAAAATTTTAGTGTGATCTGGAATGATGCTCTTGTCCACATAGACTACCTGGAATGGATTGAATGGGCTATATTGGTAATGGGTGAGTTTTAAACCAGCGACCTGTTGAAAACCGCCGGGTTGTCTCCTTTCATCAAGCCATCCCGCATAAGTCTCCAATCTCACGGGCATGGGAACCTCGTTAAAGGGGTCCAAATAATGGGTCCTATATCTTCTAAGATGACCAACAGTGCATATGGAAGCAGCCCGTTGATTCGAATCCCTATAACCCTCAATATTTGCAGAAAAGAAGCGCCCCAATGGAAAGAAATTCTTTGTGGCGTTATCTCCTCTAGAAGTAAAAACCGAAAGCACAGGCCGCTGGTTTTCCGGCCAGGTTATCTGATTAACGCCATCTGTCGCCGTGAGAACGTGAAGGGCATCCATCCGGGTGGCTTCAAATGCAGGATTAATCAGAACCGTCAAATCCGCGAAGGGCCGGTGATTCGGATCTCGACTTTGGATGATATCTTCCGTTAAATGAGAGGACATTGATGAATACAGAACTTTGCCGCCAAAGCTATGTCCCACAAGAACCAACCTTGATTGCTTGCTCTTCTTGGAATCATTGAATTTATAAACAGCGTTCCTTAAATTTAACAAAAGTTCGGGAACAGCCCCGTCTCCCACCCTTCGCGCTGCATTTTTGCGGTTATAAAAGGTGGTCTGCTTTAAGAGGGGCATTTTGACATTTAAACCGCGCCAGCCCACGTAAACACCAACCACCTCACGAGGCATCCGATTCTGTTCTATCGAAGAAACGGCTTCCCCTTGGGAAATGAGTTTAAGGCTATTCTGGAATTCAATCAGGTTCTTATCACAAGGCGAAGCATTATGCTTCCAGCCATGTATAAAGACCACCACAATGGCCCCTTTTTCAGGCGGTATTTGACTCAACCGTTCAATTAATTTCACCATTTGGAGTTTGTTCCAAAACTTTCCATGATCATCAAACTCAACAATTCCCATCCAGTGTTTCCCACTGAGATTTGGCTCATCGATTGAATCTGGGACATTGGGATCGTAATCCAAAAAAACGTGGTGCCCAATATCTCCAACCTCTTCTTTCTGACTATCCAAAAGCTGTGATCTTGACTCACACAATTCTTGGAGACGAACGGCGTCTACGGGATGATAGATTTGGCGATATTGTTGGGCGCTAACACAATAACAAGATGTGATGGCAACAATGGCTAAGATGCAGGTAAGAAAAAAGTTTGACACTAGGCCCCCTTTTTATTAATCGTTTATCCAACAGAGATCAAGAATTCCCATTCACATTGGATGGATCAGTTCCTTTTTACAGAGACGGACAAAATCAGAAATTTTCGGTTCATTTTTTCCCTAACAAAAAAGACCTGCATTATACGTCGTTTCCATGCTCAAAAACAAGTTCACGAAGCCCATTAAGACGACCGAATTATGGAGACCAGAAAGGAAATCTCAAAATCATTCACAGCAATCCTCAGTTGATCCAGTTTTTACGCTTGAGGTCAGCCAAAACCATTGATAAAAAATGAACGAGGTTTCATTAAATCTTCTCATTGTTTCTCTGTCACTCAAATGGTATGATGGCCGCTGCCAGTCTACCATTCTCCACTCACTGTGTTTGGGTGTGACAAACAGGTCTGGCGGGACGACATGCCGAAACGCAGATTACAAGGGTAAAAATAGCGGAAGAAACAACCCTCGTCCAACAAAGATAACAGTAAGGTGGTCGAATTTGACCGGGGCATCCAAGAAACAGTCTAAACTAAAGTTAACTGCCCATGAGCAGACACTTTACGACCGGATCGACCGGAACAGGCTTCCCCGTCACATCGCCATCATTATGGACGGCAATGGTCGTTGGGCCAAAAAACGCAATTATCCAAGGATAAAGGGCCATAAAGCGGCCATTCCCTCGGTTCAGAATACAGTGGAAGGCTGTGTCGATCTCGGCATTCCCTACCTCACGGTATACGCATTTTCAACCGAGAACTGGAAACGGCCCGCAAATGAAACCGGCACTCTCATGGCCCTGTTGCGACAATACTTCAGACTGGAGATGAAAACCATGCGCAAGCACCAGTTGCGCATCAAGGTTTTGGGAGCAATCGAAGAGCTGTCTTCTGGCATTCAAAAAGACGTGCGTCATATCGTAGAAACATCTTCCAACAACACCGGCATGACCTTTAACGTGGCCATTAATTATTCTGGTCGGGGAGACATTCTCTGCGCCTTCCGTAAAGCCGTCCTAAATGGAGAAGACCCCCAGAAGTTGAACGAAACGGCATTCTCTCATTACCTTTCCACTGGCGACCAGCCAGATCCCGATCTGGTTATTCGAACCAGCGGCGAGATGAGAATTTCCAATTTTTTACTATGGCAGATTGCCTATTCCGAAATTTGGACCACGCCCACCCTATGGCCGGACTTTCGAAAAGCGGATCTTTATGAGGGCATTCTTGATTTCCAATCTCGGAACCGGCGTTTTGGGGGAATATAAGTGGCGTTAAATTTGAAAAAATTGGGAACTCGTGCTGCGACGGCTGCTGTTGGCATCGTAGTTATTGTGGCGTTTATAACAACCTTTCCCAAAATCTTCATGCCATTTTTCCTCATTTTTGTTGGCCTTGTTGGCGTTCATGAAGCGCGACGCGTGGTTCAACATTTTGGTTACAGATTGTTCCTCACACCGGTATTGCTCACCATTTTTGTTGGCATTGGCGGCCTTCATATTTCCTGGTTCAGAATGGAGTGGTTGGCGTTTACGGCTGTGGCGCTCAGCGCCCTGCTCGCCATGATTCCACCGGCCGACTTGAAAAAGAGCCTGCCAAACACCGGCGTCACCATTACAGTTAGCGCTTACCTGGGTTTTGCTCTCATCGCCCTTGGCGCGCTCTTTCAGGTAGAAGGAACCCTTCTCAGCGGTTATGACACGGGCCGAACTCTCATTGCCTTCGCTATTGTCATGGTCTGGGCCGGAGACACATCGGCCTATCTGGTGGGCTCTCTCATTGGCAAACACAAAATTGCGCCAAACGTTTCGCCCAACAAATCCTATGAGGGCGCGTTCGCCAACCTGGCGGGCAATTTTGCTTTTGCCCTTATTGCGCAAAAAACCTTTTTAACAGAACTGAACAACCTGGATCTCCTGGTTTTAACCCTTGTATTCGGCATCCTTGGCTTCTACGGCGATCTGGTAGAGTCCTGTTGGAAGCGTGGTTCTGGCATTAAGGACAGCGGCTCCCTGCTGCCAGGCCATGGCGGCATTTTAGATTGCTTGGATTCCATTTTTCTCACTGCGCCCATCTTTTACGTTTATATGACTCAGGTTGTTCTCCTTAGAACCTCGTAGACCGCCCGAGCATCATCTCGGGACACCTCATTAGCGGAAACGTGCCATTATGAAAAACATCACAATTTTAGGATCTACAGGCTCCGTGGGCATGTCGGCCCTCCAGGTTATTGAAGCTATGCCGGAACGATTCCGAGCCGTGCTTCTCACGGCCCATCGCTCTAAAGAACTTCTCCTGGAGCAAGCGCTCAAATTCAAACCAAAAGCAGTGGCCATCAGCTCTAAAGATGACGCGGCATGGCTGCGAGAACGC
>JBNKOV010000508.1:0-4531 GCA_050294955.1 Holophagae bacterium | reverse complement strand
CTCAATGTAAACCGCTCGCTCCACCATGGCGCCAAGGCCCTCCATAACAACATGATAGCTCACCTTATCAATGGAGCGTGCAACCGCGTCCGTCTTGGTCAAAATGGAAACGGGATCCTTAATGTCAACCTCTATGCCGTTGGGATCAGGCCCTTTAGCTACTTTAATCTTTTCCAACTCTGGCTTTGCCTTAGGCCCCACCGCCAGGCGTTCTCCACCCGTATCCCCAATGCCGACAAGATGTTTGCTGGTTCGAACAATCATCATATCTCCCGAAATGGCTGGCGTGGCGAGACAAACCTCGCCCATGGGGTTTGTGGCCAACAACTTGTATTCCGAACCCGCCTTGATAACGTGAATATCGCCTTCTTCATCGGTAAAATAGAGCTTGCCATTGCCCGCAACCGGAGACGCCGTATAAGCCCCTCCCTTGCCCGCCAACCGGGTTCGATAAATCTGCTTCCCAGAACCAGCTTCGAAACAGGTGAGCACCCCGCGATTATTACCCACATAAAGGAAATCGCGATAGACAATTGGCGTGGACATATAGGCCCCTCTCCTCAAATGTCGCCAGGCCACCCCTTCGTTGGCGTTTTGACCTTCTTTAAGGCTGATATCGCCCGTTGCGTCCAATTTTATAGCAAACAAGGGGCTGGGAGCGCCATGAGCGTTGGTGATGAAAGCCAACCCATCCGCCGTAATGGGCGTAGGAACCGGCACATCGCCGCCGCCCTTCAAACGCCAGATCGCCTCCCCATTTTCAAGATTGTACCCGCCGATGTGTTTGTATCCATTCACAACAATCTGGGCAACACCTTTATGCTCAACCACCGTAGGCGTTCCCCAAGTTGGAAATTCATCCCGGTCTGTGCGCCAAATCTGCTCTCCGGTTTTTAGATCCAATGTGGTGAGAAAGGATTGGTTGTTCACATCGCACAGAACAACCACCTTATCCTTGTAAATAATGGGAGAGCTGCCAAAACCCCATTGAATGGTTGGGTCATTGAACGCCCCAGCGTCCAGATAACCGAAATCCTTCTGCCAGAGCAGCTTGCCATCAACATCATAACAGTACAACCCCTCGGAGCCGAAAAAGGCAAGGACATGCTTGCCGTCCGTGGCCGGCGTACAATTGGCGTGGCTTGATTTCAAGTGTCGTTTCACCTGAGGTTTGCCGCTCCGTGCAACACGTTCCCACAAAATTTTCCCGCTGTTTTTATCGATGCAGTAAAGACGAAACTGGTGCTCATAATCTTCGGGGTGTTCCGGGCTCTCCCCATAAAGGCCTACCTTCAAGGAAGGATTGGCGTTTTTACTGGTGGCCGATGTAATAAAAATTCTATCACCCGCAACCGTAGGCGAGGAGTGACCCAACCCAGGTATGGCCGTTTTCCAGCGAATATTTTCACCGGTCTCGCCGTTCCAATTCAAAGGCAGTTCAGCATCTTCAGCAATACCGGAAGCCGATGGACCTCGGAATGATGGCCAATCCGCGGCATTCAGATTTTCCTGATTAAATATTAGAAAGCAAGCGCAGCACAAAACGGCTCTCAAAACCATGGTTCTCTCCCTGTCCGGCAAATAGATCAACGTCAGCTCTCCGATGGTAAAGAAGATCCAACTTCTATTTTAACGGAAAGCACGGGCATTAGTTAGCTTAAAATCTCCGCCGGATCCAGGAAGTAGAAAAAAACTCAAAAGAAATGAAAGCATCTCGCTCTTTTTTTCGCGTTACTAACAGGGGCGCAAAAATGCTGCTCTGCAATCGCCCCTGTCTGAAACCCCAAATCAAAAGGAGCATGGGATGATGATACACAAGACATTGAAAACAGCATTCTTATTAATCCTACTGGCCGGCCTGTCCGTTTCAGCTCAATCCAAAAAAGGGACACGAGATGACTCTCAGGAAGCGGTTGGCGAGAAAGAGGTCTTCACCCGTTACTATGGCCAGGATATTCCCCTGAAAGAATTGGAGTTATTTAACGACGTTTCCACGGTGCGATTGCCCGACGAATACGGGAACATGTTGTTCTTCTCCTTTGACACAGAAGAAGAGGCCATGTCCGCTCTACAGAAGACCAACGCCGCAGCCAAAGCGGGAACCAAAACCTGCACCTGCTACAAAGACACCAATTACGGGGGCTCCTCCATTATCTTTACAGGGCTGGACTACAACGACTTGGATGAAGCCGGCTGGAATGACAAGATCTCGTCTTACAAATGCACGGCCGGCGCTTCCATGATTCTATACCAACACGTCAACTGGCAGGGCTCCAATTTTGACACCGACGCCTGGGGCATCAGTCAACACCCCAATACCCACAACATTGGATTTGGCGACAATGTAACCGCCATCTTGTTCCATTTCTGATAAAGGAGAGTCGAAATGAAAAAGAACCTGTTATTTTCTTTGTTCGTCATGACGGCCATGGCCGCTGTAGCCCAAAACAAGGCGGAACGAGCCTCAGATCAAGCCGTGGAAACCGCCCCTACAACCCTTTATTACGGACAGAAAGTCCCCCTCAGCGAACTCATAGAAGCCGCCACCGTCGCCACTGTGGAACTTCCCGATGAAAATGGAAAGTTAACCCTCTACTCCTTCGACACCCTAGAGGAGGCGCAAGAGGCTATTACCATAAAACTGGGCGCCCGATCCACATTTCAATGCACCTGCTACAAGGACACCAACTTCCAAGGCTCGTCAATAACCTTCATTGGAAGAGATCATAACACGTTGCGCGCCAACAGCTTCAACGATGTCATATCTTCCTATCAGTGCAATGGCGGCTCCATGACCTTGTATAAGGACAAAAACTTTACTGGCGCTTCCATGACCACCACCCAACTCCAGGATTCCAACCTTCACGACGATGGCTTTGGAGACAACATCTCTTCCATTTATTTCAGTTTTTAAAACCTCAATTCATGAAGTCCTTTTAAGCCTGTCCCAATGGGGCAGGCTTTTTTTGATCCCGCCCTGCCCAAAAGGCCAATGCGATAAATATTTTTCTAAAAATTAGACCGCTCCATTACTCCGCCCATGTCAGCCTCATGAATGATGATTTATCTGAAATCACCAGCTTCAAAACCGCCCTACCCCTTGAATATACACACTTTTTTTTATCTCCAGCGCCGCGTTTTGTCGCTTTATTTATTATCTACGGCGATGCCGCTAAAAGGACCGCATCCCCAGGGAAGAGCACCTCGGGCCGGTGAGATTTTCAGGGCATAGCCGTTGGAAGAAGAACAGCGCCTTGAGGCTGTATAAGGAGAAACAATGAGAAAGCTATATCTTTTATTGATGGTGTTTATATCCGTGGCCGCATGGTCCCAGGACACCGCAACCACCCAAAAATCAACGTCCCCCGCCCTGGAAAATGAAGCCGGAGACATGCTGAAACCCCAAATCTGCTTTGCGCCAGATTCCGACGAGCGTTATGTACAAGAAGTCACATCCCGCTACTCAGTGGGCGCAAATCCCCTATTCCAAACAGGCTCCACCAGCAGCCGTTTCCAATTGCAGACTCGTTGGAGCGCAACCGCCACAGACGGTCCAGGCCTCATTCAGGGCGACCCCACGGTCATCACTTGGAGCTATCTCCCAGACGGAACCAACATCAGTGGTTTCGCTGGAGAACCCGCAAGCCCCAGCAACCTGCAAGCCTGGTTAAATGGCCTCTATGGCAACTTCAATACATGGCATGCTTTATTCGTACAGGTCTTTGACCGTTGGTCCGAAAAGACGGGAATCACCTATGTCTACGAGCCCAACGACGACGGCGCTACCTTTCCAAACTTTGCCGGTGTTCTGGGCGTGAGGGGCGATGTGCGAATTGGCGCCCATTTTATTGACGGCAATTCCAATATTCTGGCCTATAACTTCTTCCCCAACTTCGGCGACATGGTCCTGGACAGCGCCGATAACTTCTTCAACGACCTCAGCGGCGGCTCACTCAAATTCCGCAACGTGGTAGCTCACGAACACGGACATGGCATGGGCCTTTCCCACACCTGCCCTGTAAACCAGACAAAGCTCATGGAGCCCTTTGCATCCACAGCCTTTGATGGACCTCAATTCGACGATATCCTGGGCGCCCAACGTCATTACGGCGATACCTGGGAACACAACGACACCTCTGCAACCGCCACAAACCTGGGCGCTTTCGCTGCCGGGACTTCGGCGACACTGGACTGTCTCAGCGTTGACGACAACAGCGATACGAACTTCTATCAGTTGAATGTGGGAGCCAATTCCCTGCTAACCGTAACTGTAGCTCCACCCGCGGTGGCCCCATATCTGGAAGGCCCGCAAAACGCCAACGGAACCTGCACGGCGGGAACCCTGTACGACCCAACAAACAAGCATGATCTGGGATTCGAAATCATTGATACCGATGGCGTTACCAGCCTTCTTACCGTCAATGCCAATCCGGCGGGCGGGTCCGAAACCACCGTAGACTTTCCCCTTGCAGCCGCAGGCAACTACTACATTCGCGTCTTTGGCGACGCAACCAACGACATTCAGGCCTAT
>JBNKOV010000507.1:0-4543 GCA_050294955.1 Holophagae bacterium | reverse complement strand
CCTGGGGAGCACAATGCATGGACTTCAGGCTGGTGCTTTGGCTGTGTTGGGCCGCTCTTGCTTCCCTGAACAAGGTTCTCAGACCAGACAGGTCTCCGGAAGTTGGAGAGGTTGTGTTCAGAGATACCTTATTGTGGCCGCTGCCAGGCCAGATCTTGTGATTGGATTTTGAAGACCAAAGTGACGAATTGTAACGCCCCATGGGAAACCTCCTTGATGGAGGTTTTACTAAGCAACCTCTGTGCCAGTTTGATTTTTTGCTCGCACTCCTTTTTTTTGAGGGGTTTGGCTTAAAGGAGATGTAATTTACCTGTTTCTTTTTGGTCAGTTCTGTGGTAATCCCTTAAGCTTCCTTCATGCATGGAGTGGATCCTATCGAAATAGGAGGGTGTCTCCGAGTCTGGAGACAGCTATGCGAATTATGTAGCGCCTTGTGCTTCCACCACATCCGCCTTTCTGCTATAGTAGCGAGCATGATGGAGCGACGTACTTTTCTCAAACTATCGGGGACGGCGCTTTTGGCCGGCATTGCCGGATGCAGCCCAGCCCCAGAATTTGATCCCGCCCTGATCGAGGTGGTGGATGATCTTTTTGCATTCCATAAATTCTTGGATAAACGGCCCGCTATGGGATCGCCAACTGTAGAAAAGAGAGATGTTTTGATCGTAGGCGGCGGAGTGGCTGGTCTTGCTGCCGCCTATCGTTTGCGTGATAGAGACCCCCTTGTTGCTGATTTGGGCGATACGTTGGGCGGCAGCGCTGCGTTTGGTGAATACGACGGGGCTCGCTTTGCTTTTGGAGCCCATTACGAATTGGAGCAGCCTTCATGGTATGGCAAAGAGGTTTTGCATCTCCTGGAAGGACTGGGCATTATCCGTTTCAATTTAGCCCGTCACCTCTGGGAGTATGTTGATTCGCAATATGTTATTGATCCTGCCTGGGAGAGTCGCTGTATGGTTGGCGGCGCCTATCGGAATGGTGTTTTGCCGCCAAACGCTGAAACGGCTCGATTCCATGAACTTCTCAGCGTCTATGAAGGACGGATGCCTCAGCCCACCCGGTTGTTGGAACCCGAGCTTCGCCATCTATGTGATATGTCTTTCTCTGATTTTCTCCGCAAGGCTGAACTGCCTCTGTTGCCATCTTTTAAGGCTGGTTTGGATTACCACATGAAGGATGATTACGGGGATGGCGCAGACGGCGTATCGGCGCTGGCTGGCATCCATTATTACCGATGCCGGCCTTATTATGAAAAGGAGGTGCGTGTTTTCTCGCCTCCCCACGGAAATGGTTATTTTGTAGAGAAGCTGGCGGAGCAATTAGACCCTCAATCGTTGCTTACCCAAACCCTGGTGGCCAATATCACCCCGGACGGCGATGGATTTCTGGTCACTCTTATGAATACGCAGACAGCTGAGCCCAGGGTGGTTCGGGTCAATCAAGTGGTGTATGCCGGTCACAAAAAAGCGTTGCCCCACATTTTTCGCCATGCCGCCGCAGACTTTTCTCATGTCCAATACGCGCCTTGGATGGTTATGAACTTCGTCTTGGAGAAAGGGAGCCCGGGCGGTTGGTGGCAGAATGAGGTCTTGGGCGCTGATCCTGATTTTCTGGGGTTTGTGAACTCCGAGGTTCACGAGACTCGGTCGAAATATCAAACCCTGACCGCTTATTTCTGTCTGCCCATGGAAGCGCGAGAAAATTTAAAGCGTCACCGCGAGCAGGCGGAGGGTTGGACGCGCAATACCATTCGGGTGATTAATGAGGTTTTGCAGGAAGACATAACTGCAAGAATTAAAAAGGTTTTTATCAAATTACACGGTCACGGCATGCCCATCCCGCGCCCGGGCTACCTTCTCCGAGATGGGAACGCATCCCGGAGATTTCCCAATCTGGTGTACGCTGGCGTGGACAATGGTCGATTACCCCTGATTTATGAAGCGCTGGATTCAGGGCTAATGGCCGGAGATCTCTTGCTGTCAAATTAAGCCTGGTGGGGTTTCCTGGCTGAGAAATTCTTTTCCTTGTAATAGGCCTGGACGGTTTCAAGGTCCGCTTCCACATTTCCCGTTGGGTGAAAGAGCTGGCCAAAAATAGCCGTTTTTTTCTGGTAGTCCAAAGTGGCTAGAACCACTGGAACCTTTGCGCCGTAAGCAATATGGAGGAAACCGGTTTTCCAGTTATCCACTCTTTTGCGGGTGCCTTCGGGGGAAAGCAGCAACACGAGTTCTTCTCGTTCTGCAAAGGCGTCTACGGTTTGGGCCACAACGCCTCGGGTCTCAGATCGAGTGACGGGAATGCCGCCCATCCAGCGCATGAGCGTGCCGAATGGTTTCTTGAAGAGTGTGTGTTTTCCCAGCCACCGGGCTCTCACGCGTAGGGCAAAGATGATTGCCATGGCAAGCACAAAGTCCCAGTTGGAGGTGTGGGGCGCGCCAATAATGACAAATTTCTTCAAGTTGGGGAGTTCGCCCTCAATTCGCCAGCCCAACGCAAACAAGATGAATCTACCCAGTGTGTTGGTGAATGGGTTGCGTCGTTTTGGCACAGCTTCGGGCGCCTGTTTATATTTCATATTCCTCTCAAATTCATGGCCGATTCAGGTGGGGTGGGCCGCAATGATGCGATTCATGGGTGTGATGGCTTTGGGGATGGCCGACCAGGAGACTTCGTAACCTGCGTTTTCCAGTTTGTAGGTGCGCGCTATGTCGGTTGCCAAAACCACGCCTAGCGACTGTTTGAGGGCCAGGGGAGCGGATTGTCCAGTTTGACCATAACAACAGGGCAACACCGCCAGCTTGCCTTTTAGCTGAATAGCGGTCTCAATGCAACCGTCAGTTCGTTTTCCACAGGCATGCACGCCAATTACAGAGGCCCCCTGGCTGAGTGAATCCACAGCACGGTTGAGAATGTCTTCTCGCCATACGATTTTATCTTCTATCCAAGGAGCTTGCTTATATAGGGTTTTAAGGAGCTGGTCCGAAAGTTCTGGTTTCCTTTTGTCCCAGAGGACGACTTTTTCAACCTCTCGTTCAAAAATGGCGAACAACATGCCCGTAAGGCCATGACCACAGCAGAGATCCACCATTTCTGGAGCGCGGACTCTGGTGCGAACCCGTTCAAAAAACTCAAAGGATTCAAGGACTTCCTTTAGGTTCATCAGGCCATCTTCAGCTAGAGTTCGCGCGAGACGATTGGGGAAGTCTGTTCCTGAGAAAAGAGGTAAAGCGCGATGGTCCAAGCGATGGCGGCAATTGGCCAGTCCCTCGTATTCGGGTTGATTGAAAATACGAAAGGCTCGAAAGGCAGGTTTCGCCTCCATGAACGGCAACCTGGTTTGAGATTCTGTATGCGCCAAAAACCACCCACTTAATAAGACTTGGGAACCCAATGGGTTTCCGGGGATTTTGGGACGTTGCGCCAGAGAAGCGCAATCTCTATTTAATACTGACGGGAGCAGGTTTCGTCAAGTTAATTGAAGTAAAACTGTGGATAAGAAATCGGCCAGGGTTGTCCTGTTACGATTTTGTTGTGATTTGGTTTGATATTCCTGGCTCTTTCCAACCTCTCATGGTATTGTGGCCAGGATTTACTTGAGTTGGAGATGGTAGTATGAAGACAACTCAATTTAACCATGATTCTTCGTTCAAGAGCCTCGTCCTGGACTTTCCGGAGGAGACCATCCGCTGGTTGGTTCCAGAGGCGGAGCAAGCCTATGGTAGAATTGTAGATATAGAGTTTGTTCGAGAAGAGATGGGTAAACATTGGCTGAACGATTCAGGCCGAGAGCTGGATATTCCCATAAAAGTGACCTTTGAATCGGGTTCCAAAATCATCACCCTGATTGAACACAAAAGCGACAAGCAAACCTTCTCTATTTACAAGATTTGCCATTACTGTATCGACATGGCCGAAATGCATCCCCATATTCCAGTCATCCCGATTGTGGTGTTTGCCGATCCCAAGCGTTGGCGGAAGGATGTACAACGGGAGCTGAAGTTGGAATTATCGGGGCGCCTATTTCTGTATTTTAGTTTTAAAAAGGTAAAATTAAAGGACTTGGAGGCGGCTTCCGTGCAGGATTCTGAAAATCCGGTCCTCCACATTCTCACACCCTTGATGAACTACCCGGAATCGGAGCGATATCATTTTGCGGTAGGCGCTTACATTAAACTGAAAAAATCGGTCGGGAAAAGGCTATTCCAGAAATACGTGGATTTCATAGACAAATACGCTAGAATATCAGAAAATGAAAAAGACCGCTTGTTGGGTGAACTGGAAAGAGAAGAGGAGGGCGCCATGCTAAGAGAAGCCCTTATGGAAGAGGGTATTCAGGTTGGCCTGGAAAAGGGCCTGGAAGAAGGCTTGCAAAAAGGCCGGGAAGAAGGTCGGGAAGAGGGCCGGGAAGAAGGTCGGGAAGAAGGTCTACGAGAAGGAAAAGAAGAGGTTGCTCTGGAGCTGTTTCGGAAAGGGTTTTCCTTTGAAACCGCGCTGGAATGCATTGGCCTTCCTGAAAAGCGCTTGAAAGAGATCCAGCGACTAT
>JBNKOV010000506.1:0-4552 GCA_050294955.1 Holophagae bacterium | reverse complement strand
AAAGCGCAAAAAGGAAATACCAATCTCAGAAAAAAATAGTTATGCAAGGAAAAGACCTGAGAATCGTTTTTATGGGAACGCCCGATTTTGCCGTTCCCTCTCTTCGCGCGCTCAAAGGTCATGAAATACAAGCCGTGTTCTGTCAGCCCGACAGGCCAAGGGGACGTTCAAAAAAGCCGACGCCCTGTCCCGTGAAGGCAGCGGCCTTGGAAATGGGGCTTGCGGTGCATCAGCCCAAGCGGATAAGGGCTAAAAAATGGGTGAATCTGCTTCGCGAGATGGCCCCAGATCTTATTGTTGTGGCAGCTTTCGGCCAGATCCTTCCTCAAACAATTCTCGATATTCCCACCATTGAGTGCGTCAACGTGCATGCTTCCCTTTTGCCGAGATGGCGAGGCGCATCGCCTATTCATCACGCCCTTCTCCACGGGGATGAGCGGGCTGGCGTCGGCATTATGAAAATGGTTTTGGAGCTGGACGCGGGACCGGTATTCTCTGAAAGTTCCATGGAAATACCGTCTGAGATGGGGCGCCTTGAGTTGGAGCAGGCCCTGGCCAATATGGGCGCTCAGCTTCTTGTGGATACAATACCACTGCTGGCCAACACAACTCCCAAGGTGCAGGATCCTGAACTTGTGACCTATGCTCCTATCATTGAAAAAGAATTCGGCTACGTGGATTTTTCAAGCAAAACCGCATCAGAGATTGTGAACATGGTCCGCGCTTATGAGGTTTGGCCATGTGTTCAATGTCGCTTCCGGGACGCGCCTATGAAACTGTTAAAGGCAGTCGCGGTTGAGGGAACGGCTCAGCATCCGCCAGGCGCCGTTGAGGCTGTCGGGCGCAAAATGATCAGGGTAGCCTGCGCCAAAGGTACGGTGTTGGAATTACAGGAAATCCAGCCTTCCGGCAAGAAACCTCAGCCCGCGCACGCCTTTGTCAACGGATTCCGGCCTACGCCAGGCGAGTTTTTTCAAACCATGGAATGAGGCTTCCTGTCTCTGGTATTGGTTATGATTTAGGTTTTGCAGGTTTTAGCGCTTCGGGCGACCAATCTTTCAGGAAACCAATTACCTTCTTGGGGTCGTGACCCTTGCCTTTTTCGAGGTAGGCGGAATTTTGGGTGTGAATGCGCATGCCATTTTGGTCCAGCACTACCAGAACAGGGAATCCAAATCTTTGAGGATAGCCAAGTTCAGCGAGGATGTCTTCATTTTTGTTTTCTGGGCTGGTGTTGAGATGAACCAGTATATAATTGTCGTTCAGAGCCTTGGCTACATCGCTGTCTGTCTCATACAACTTGTTTAGGAGCAGGCACCAAGAACACCAGTTGCCGCCAATTTGCAGAAGAACGTGTTTGTTGTCCTTTTTTGCCTGAGCTACTGCCGTTTTAATCTGCTGCCTTCCGTCCGCCATCGGGTCGTAGGGCTTGTCTCCACCGGCAAAAAGCGTCGTTCCAATGAGGAACAGGCAGGTTGGGATCCATGGATGTCGTATCATGTGTTACCTCCGAGAATTACTTTACACCGGCGGGTTGATTTGAAGCAAGGCAGAATTCTTGGGCCGCTTGCACTTTTGGAAATATTCCTTTTGCGTCTAGAACTGGAAAGGTCCTGGACACCTACTTACTTTGATCGAAGCGAGTACAAAAGGCATCCATTCCTTCATCCTGATATTCAATTGGCTTTTCTACTGGCTGCAGCCTTATCATACCTTTATTAAAAAATGGATCTTCAAGGAATATGTCCGACTCGACTCTGGTTAGGATAAGCTGCGTCACTTTATGTTTGACGGGGATAGGGTAGGCCTCCCAATAACCTTGTGCCGTGAGAGTTATTTTGTCGCCATCCCGCTTTACCCTGCCCCACCATGCTCTATATCCATCTCCAGAGCTGAGAGTCAAATTCTCGGAAGTAGTGTAATTCTGAAATGTCCCCAGAACAATGCAGAATTGATCGTTTCTTATTTGGAGCAGCATCCCATACCAGCAATACTGAGTTTTATCCACTGGGCCAAGACGCTCCCATTTGACGGATTCTGGCATCCAGTCACCAGATAATTCAGTGGTTAGTAAACTTAAAAGCAAAAGTAGCATTCGTTTTCCTCATTGGTCCAAACTGGCGCTTTGAAGGGTTCCCCTCGCTTCGCTTCAAACCAGTTTTCTCCATTTGGCTCTGCGCTAATGAAGGTGTTATTGCCGCTATAACTACAGCTATTGGTGAATTCTCGATCTGGGTCACGCCAAAAATCTGGGAAGATGGGTATGGAAAGACCCTATAAAATGACCCAAACGATAAATCTCGCGTTTTTAAAATTCTCAATTCATCTGCTCCCCATACCCTCGCTCTTCTTGAATAGTGAATTGTCAAGTCTCTTAAAGCTAGTAGATACATTATGTTGTTTAAACACGGGTTTAGAATAAATACTGGTCAGGTTGCATCCCACAAATCATTGTAATGTGATCAGATGAGTTCTCAACTAAATTTTTTTTGAGGGATTTGTAAACTTCTGATTTTAGGTGGTATATTATTCTTGGCATTGCCTACTCTGGTGAGGAGATTAGTGCCGGCTTGAGGATGATTCCATTTGCAGAATGCCTCTTGGATGGAAGGACCTCGGTCCAAATTTAATCCATGGTTTTTGCATCGAATGTCTCTTCATTTCCGTATGAAGAATAGAGATGGAATATTTTCCCTTATGATATCCAGGGGTGAATTTAGCGGGGGAGCAGTAACAATGGAACATCATATGATTGGGTTTCGACTATTTAGAGATACATTTATGGGCTATGGACAAAAGCTTCGGATTAGTCTCAATCAGGTGTTTGTTTCTTTGTTGCTTCTCTCAGCATATACTGGGTTTTCTCAGGACCAAGATGCGGGTCAGCAGTTACAGGAGGGGAACGTTAAGTCGATGGAAGGCATTCTCTCTGTTATTTGGGGAGATTCGCCGGAAACCGGCCAGAGCCACGTTTTGTATAGCTTGCGAACCCCTGATGGCGTGAGAACCGATCTTCGCCTGAAACAGAGTTTCTCTCAAGATCTGACCAGCCTGGACGGATCACCGGTGAGGCTTGAAGGGCGTTTTTTGAAGCAAGCCCAACCTGGAAATGCCTTTGTTGTTGAAAGGCTTGAACGATCCGGGCCTTCTACCTTGAAACCCAAACGCGCTACTGGGGCGCTCAAGTACTTGAGTATTCCTCTCAAGTTTGCTGATATTGATGCAGAACCCTACAGTCGGGAGCATCTTCAAAATATGTATGGAAATGAGCCCGGAAGGTTGAATCATTTTTGGCGTGAGGTTTCGCTTGGAAAGTTGGATGTGACCGGAGAGGCTTTGGATTGGGTTACCCTGCCGCTTCCCAAATCGGAATACATTGCCGATGGGAATTTTCCCAACCTGAGCTTAATGATGGAGCATGCGGTTGAGTTGGTAAAGGACTCGGTTGATCTTCTTCAATACGACGGTCTCAATTTGTTTTATAATGAAAGCATTAACGATTTCTCTTATGGATTCAGGTACTATTTGCAGGTGAACGGCGAGGCAAAAGAAATAGGGGCTACCTGGATCATTCCCAATTCTCAAATGACCCTTGTTGCCCATGAAATGGGCCATAGTTTTGGTTTGCCTCATTCCAATAATTCCGACATGGACGAGGATCCCTATGATAACTCTTGGGATCTTATGAGTGAGATCTATTCATTTACGGTGGTGGGGCCTGTTTACGGCAGGTGGGGAAAACACACCATTGCCGCCCACAAAGATTCATTGGGTTGGCTGGACGAGGAAAACAAGGCCTTCCTCTATGGTAGTGGAACCTACACTCTTACCATTGACAATATTGCCATGACCAATTCTCCCAATACCCAGCTTGTTGCCCTTGCCGATTGCGTGGGCTCGACGAATTTTTTAACTCTTGAGGCAAGAGGTAGTTATGGCGTCTATGACGCCAAAATGCCAGGAAAAGCCATAATCATTCACCAGGTGTCTCCCTATGATCGGTTGGAGCCAGCCTGGCTGGTTGATGAAGGCGCAGCAACCGGTGTGTTCTCCAAAGAAGGGGAGATGTGGCAGGTAGGAGAGACCTTTCGTGACGATGGTTTAGGCGTGTCGGTTTCTATTGATTCAGAAACTGAAAACGGCTTTGTAGTGACCGTTTCCTTTGACGAAATTGAAAGTTCCCCGATCCTCAGCATCCCAGATCCCAACTTCAAGTCTTATCTTGTCGCAAGTTTTGACTGCAATAGTGATGGTGAGATAGATGAGTCTGAAGCTTTAAAAGTAGAAGCCATTGAGGTTTCCAACAATATTGTCGAAATGACAGGTCTGGAAAAATTCACCAATCTTACCGTTTTGAACTGTGCTTCCAATCAGTTGACTGCTTTGCCTGATCTTTCTGCATTGACCCAATTATTCTATCTGAACTGTGGATTTAATCAGATTGTAAATAATCTTGCAAAAATGTACTGGCGTTGGGGACAAAATGCTGACGTGGTGGTACGTATGCCGACCGGAGCAGGAGCAGCAGCAGGACCATTAGATCGGAAGAGCA
>JBNKOV010000505.1:0-4561 GCA_050294955.1 Holophagae bacterium | reverse complement strand
GGGTGGGAGAAGATCTTCTCTATAAGCGGATCGTTTTGGATCCCGCAGGTGAATTGGATTTAAAAAAGTGGAATCGCCACCTCATAGACCTCAATGACCTGATAGATACAGATCCGGGGGCCATTTACAGATTGACCCTGGGGTTTCGCCAGGAATATTCTCTCTATGCTTGTGGCCAGGAGACCTTGCCTGAATTGGGAGATGAAGGGACAGACTGGTCTTATTATTACAATACCCCATACGACTGGCGAAACAGAGACAATCCATGTCATCGCAGCTATTTCAACCCCTCCCGCAATTTCTCCCGCAATGTTCTCGCATCTAATCTTGGCCTGATTGCGAAGAAGAGCGTGAATCAAAGTCTCGATTTGTTTATCACAGACCTGCGAACCGCCCAGCCGATTTCCGGGGTTGACGTAGAATGTTACTCCTACCAGAACAGATTACTGGATACGGCTACCACCGACCTGGAGGGACGTGTCCGATTTAAAACGGAAAAAGAGCCATTTCTTATTCTGGCAAAGTCAGGAGAAGAAAGAGGTTATCTCACTTTAAACGGCAACAACCAAATTTCTGTCAGCCGGTTTGATGTGGGAGGCGCGCGGCTTCCAGGCGGCGTTAATGGTTTTATCTATGGGGAGAGGGGCGTATGGAGACCGGGAGACCAAATTTTCCTCACTTTTGTACTCCATGACAAAGATCATATGCTGCCTGCAAATCACCCCGTGACCTTTGAACTTCATGATCCACGAGGGCAACTGGTGAGAACCGAGACGACATCGGATCATGAAAACGGCTTTTACCGTTTCCAAACCCAAACGGATGTAGACGCCCCTACTGGAAATTATCGTGCAACGGTAAAGGTCGGCGGCGCATCATTCAGTAAAACGGTGAAAGTGGAAACCGTCATGCCAAACCGCTTGAAAATATCCCTGGATATGGATCCTCTCAGCATAGACGCCCAAAATACCAAGGGTCGTCTCAGTGTGACCTGGCTCCATGGCGCTGTGGCGCGCAACCTCAAGTCCGATATTCAAATCAGTCTTGCCGCCATGAAGACTCAGTTTGAGGATTTCAAAGGTTATAGCTTCGACGATCCTACACGACATTTCTTTGCCGATCCCCAGGTCATCTTTCAAAACAAAGTTGGTGAAGATGGCTGGGCCGAATTTCCTGTTAAATTGAAGCCGGTCAATAATGCCCCGGGTCGCCTTCGTGCTTGGGTGAAGTGCAAAGTATTTGAGCCAGGCGGCGCCTTCAGTACAGACCGTTTTTCTGTAAACTACGATCCCTATAAGGTCTATGCGGGAGTAAGACTTCCCGAGACAGACGATCCAAGGGGCGCCCTGGTTACAGACCAGGATCACGAAATTGAAATTGCCACGGTAAATCGGGATGGAAATCCGGTTTCTCGGAAAAACGTTCGGGTGGAGATCTACCGTTTGCAATGGCGCTGGTGGTGGGATCAGGATTCTCAACAAATCACCAATTACAACTCCAGTCTGTTCAACGACAAGGTGGCCTCTGGTCAGGTGTCTACAGATGAAAAAGGCCTGGCCAGTTGGAAAATGCGCCTTGAGTACCCTGATTGGGGACGTTTCCTTGTTCGGGTGACCGACGAACTGGGCCACAGCTCTGGAAAAATATTTTATGTAGATTGGCCTGGCTGGGTCAGCCGGTCGGGAAGATCCGCCCCAGGCGGAGCTGCCATGTTAACCTTCAATGCCGACAAAACACGCTACAACACCGGCGAAAATATCACATTATCCATTCCAACAGGCGCTGAAGGCCGAGCCCTGGTTAGCATTGAGTCTGGGTCTAAGCTGATACAAGCTAACTGGATAAACGCCGTTAAAGGAACCACAACCTATACCTTTAAAGCAACAGCGGAAATGGCTCCAAACATCTATGCCCATGTTACCTACATTCAACCCCATGCCCAAAACACCAATGATCTGCCCATTCGTCTCTATGGCGTTATTCCCATCATGGTTGAGAACCCAGACACGCATATCAGACCGGTTATTGATATGCCAGACGTCCTGAGACCTGAAGAAACCTTCAAAGTAATCATCAGCGAATCCAGCAAAAAGCCCATGACCTATACGCTTGCCGTGGTAGACGAAGGATTATTGGATCTCACCCGTTTCAGAACGCCGGATCCATGGGGCGTGTTCTATGCGCGAGAAGCTTTAAATGTCAAAACTTATGATATTTATTCCATGGTTTTGGGGGCCTATAGTGGTGAAATGAAGGCGTTGCTCAGCATTGGCGGCGGCGGCAGTGAGGCGGGGG
This sequence comes from Holophagae bacterium, assembly GCA_050294955.1. Taxonomy (GTDB): domain Bacteria; phylum Acidobacteriota; class Holophagae; order Acanthopleuribacterales; family Acanthopleuribacteraceae; genus JBNKOV01. The sequence continues at coordinate 2,266 of JBNKOV010000505.1, read as the reverse complement.
AGGACACGCCGAAAGCCAACCGTTTTGTACCGGTCGTTCGATATCTGGGACCCTTTACCCTTCAACCTGGCGAAAAGCGGACCCACTCAATCGACATGCCGCGTTACGTTGGATCTGTGAAAACCATGGTCGTGGCGGGTTATGACGGAGCCTTTGGTTCAGCGGAGAAAGTCACTCCGGTGAGGAAACCTCTCATGTTATTGGGAACACTGCCCCGTGTATTGGGTCCGGACGAGGAAGTCGCGTTCCCTCTCTCAGTGTTTGCCATGGAGGAGCATGTTCGGGATGTTGAGGTGGAAATTCGAACCAACCACCTGCTCATTCCCACTTCTGGCGACAAGCAAACCGTTCATTTTAAGCAAATCGGAGATCGGGTTGTCTCCTTTCCCTTGAAGGTTGCCCCAAGAGTGGGGGTGGGGACTGTGAAAGCCATAGCAAGAGCGGGTTCTGAAACAGCCGAGTATGACATAGAGATTGATATTAGAAACCCCAACCCCTTTATCAGCAAAATGGAGGAAAGCTCCCTTCAGCCAGGGGAGACCTGGGAATTTGAGTTCGACCCTGTAGGGATGCAGGGAACGAATTCGGGCGCCCTTACACTTTCTTCAACGCCGCCAATGAATCTGACCGGCCGAATGGACTATCTCATTAATTACCCCCACGGTTGCGTTGAGCAAACGACTTCGTCTGTTTTTCCACAACTCTACCTGGCAAGCCTCATGCACTTGTCTCCATCTAAAGAAGAACAAGTCTCTGAAAACATTAAAGCTGGCATTAAACGTCTGAAGAAATTTCAGTTGCCCAATGGCAGTCTCTCCTATTGGCCTGGAAGCGGAAGTACAAATGAGTGGGGCACCAACTATGCCGGACATTTTATCATTGAGGCGAAAAATGCGGGCTATAGCCTGCCGCCCCTCTTCCTTGAGCGATGGGTAGATTACCAGAAAAGTCGTGCGCTTCATTGGGAAAGCGAAGAGGCATGGCAGGAAGCGGCTCAAGCCTACAGGCTCTATTTACTTGCCCTTGCGGGAAAACCTCAAATTGGAGCCATGAACCGCTTTCGCGAAAAGAGCCACAAAAGGTTGACTTCAAAATGGTTTTTGGCGGCTGCCTATTATCTCAGCGGACAAAAGGAGGCCGCTCGTGACATGACAGCCTCTCTTTCCTCCAATGTGCCGGATTACAGGGAGTTGTCTTACACCTACGGCAGTGCGATGCGCGATCAGGCCATGATCCTGGAGACCATGCGATCCATGGAAATGTGGACGCCGTCGTCGATTCTCGCCCGGGACCTTGCAAGACGTTTGAACGAAACCAGTTGGTACAGTACCCAGGAAGTGGGATACAGCCTGCTTGCCCTTGGCAAGCTAAGTGCGAGAAACAAGGGCAGCCTCACTCTGTCCTATAGTGTGAACGATAAAGCCAGGACCGCAGTCCAACAAAGCGCCAGTATGTTGACTCTTGATCTGGACGCCAATGAATCTGGCCGGGTTACTGTAGAAAATACAGGTCAAGGGCCTGTGTGGATCCAACTTTTACAGAGAGGCCAACCCCTGACCGGCGACACTTCCACCGCCAGCAATCATCTGAATATGGAAGTGTATTATGAAGATTTAACCGGAAACAGAATAGATCCAACGCGTTTGACTCAGGGTCAGGACTTTTACGCCTATGTGAAACTCCATCACCCCGGCAGTCGCAACAGCTATAAGGAAATGGCCTTAACCCGAATCTTTCCTTCAGGCTGGGAGATTCACAATAACCGGATGGGTGGCGCTGCCGATCCCAATACCTTCAAACCCACCTATGAGGATATCCGCGATGATCGGATTTACTCCTATTTCGATCAAAAATCGGGAAGTTCTCTTACCTTTCGGGTCATGCTGAACGCCAGTTACCAAGGACGCTTTTATCTGCCAACCATCGGAGCGGAAGCCATGTATGACGTTTCGATCAACGCCCATCGACCGGGAAGTTGGATCACTGTAATCCCATCTTCCGAATAAGCGCCATTGAAACCGCGCATCTCACGAGATCGAAGGGGAGGCCCATGGACAAAAATTGGAGAAAGAAAATACGTCCTGTACTCGGCTCCCGTTGGTTTCGCGTCGTTGCGCCGCTTGCGTTTATTCTTGGCGTCTGGTTTTGGAATTGTCTCCCCGATCCTTTGTTTCAAGATCCTGTCAGCACAGTGCTTGAAGACCGAAACCAGCAATTGTTGGGAGCCGTCATAGCCTCAGACGGGCAATGGCGGTGTCCCCATCAG
>JBNKOV010000504.1:0-4563 GCA_050294955.1 Holophagae bacterium | reverse complement strand
GGAAGTAAATAGCGAGGAGAGCAGGCAATGAGAGCAGACCCCAAAGGGCTGCGGGCGATGCAAATTCCATGGCTTAGCTCCCCCTCACCCTTAAAAACCCGTGCAACACCTCATCAGGAAACCGCCAATCCTGCAGGAAGCCTTCAGCTTCCACAACGGTAAAGACAGCGCCTACCCGCTTGATGGCGGCTCGCCATTGTTCCTGATGGGCTTGAAGCGCTTGTTCATAGCGCTTTAGCGCCCCACTGTCCAAAAGCATCTCATGGCATTCTCCCGTTTCGGAATCTTCCAGACGAACCTTGCCGCCCAGGTGGGGATGGAGATCTTGAGCGGCTAGAACCTGAACCACCAGCAGAGAAGCCGCGTCTTTTCCCAGTGCGTTAACCAACTGCTGTGGATCGTGAGACATGAGCAGATCGCTGATAAAAATGCGAACACTGTGGCGTTTGAAGGCATGGGCGGCGATTCCAGGGCCGGGAGAATTCAGACCACGAAATTCGATAGGCGTCCACATGATGGGCGGTCTGTCTCCATCCTGTTTGGGAAGACATTGCTCTCCGGCCAACAGCACATTCCTGGAATATCCCCCGTAATCTGCGGCTGTTGCGAAGAAGGATGTTAAAGCAAGGGTCGCTTCCTGCTTGTCGGTGTCGGGGAGCGCCATGGAACGGGTTGTATCCAAAACCAGATCCAGATGGGGCATGATCTCTTCGTGGTAGAGTTTCAGGGTAAGCCGATCTGTTCTGGCAAATGCGTTCCAATCGATATGGCGGAGATCATCTCCTGGCTGATACTCTCTATGGTCCTTAAAGTCGAGGGAACTGCCTGCAAGAAAACCTCTTTGCAGGCCGGAACGGCCAATTCCAGCTTCCGGCGGGTCGCAAAGCCGGTAGGGCTCAGCTTGAGCGCAGCCGAGTTGAATGGCTCCTTTCCAGACCTCGCTCATGAAGCAGGCTCCTCACCACTCACGTACTGGCGAAACCGGGACACCCACCATCTGAATTCCAAAACAAACAAGATAGAGAAACAAAAAACGAGGAAATAGAGAGCGACCTGCCGGAAATGATCGTTGACCAAAATAATCGGGTTGGGCAGCATAACCAGATTGCGAGGATCGCTGCCTGTATAGCTGAAGCCACCCAATAATTCTACGGTCAAAAGTGAGAGGACAACGGCAGATACAATCAATACAATGGCGGTTATCCAGGTTCGCTCAAGAGACACCAGCTTGCTGGTGAATCGCTTAAAAATTCGAACATGGATTTGATGAGCCAACAGGATATAACACACGCCATAGAGAGCCCGGCCGATCATGACTGAGACGATCTTGTCATCGGGAGCGGCAGTAGCGTTATTATGGAGCATTAAAAAAACCAGTGAAATGCTAATAAAAAGCAGAGACCAGGCAAATCCCCCTGCGGCGCCGCTGGAAAAAACAAAGCCGCTCACGCGTTTCAGCTTTCCAACAGGTCGCTCCTGCATTATTCGAAGCCCGGGCCGATCTCTTTCAGAGCAAGCGAATAACATTCCCAACAGACCCATTACAAGGCCAAAAAAGGACCACAAAGCGACGGGTTCAGATTCCAATTTAAAGCATAACCCTCCCATAATTAGCAACCAACCAAACAAGACAAAGGTTCTTACGGGTTTGGCCCGATCCATGGAGGCAGGCTTCAAAAAGGCAGTATTCAGCTTGTACAGAGACCCCAAAATGAACAAGTCAATCACAAGAAAAGCCGTGATTTCGGGCCACATTTCACCGTTAATAAACCTGAAACCCATCCCCTTGTCAATCATAAGGTCGATTACTCGAATGACCATGCCATAGAAAGTCATCATGGGCATTCCCGCCGCGAGCCCAAGGAGGATCAGGATCGCCCGGTTTCGAACCAGGGAGGCAAGGCAAAGGGCAGCTTGAAGTATGGTGATTACAACCATAAAGGTGAATCCTGCAGCTAATAGAATAGTTGGGAGGTCCACGCCTCTCAAGAAATAAGTTAAGCTGAGAAAGGGCATGGCGGCGCTGTAGAATAAAATCACCAGCATCAACCCGGCCAGAAACTTGCCGCGAACAATCCGATGAGGCTCCAAAGTGGTGATATAGAGCAGCTCCATATTGTCGCTCATACGTTCAAGGGCCAGGCGGACCCCAGAATAGATAGGCACAAAAAACATGGTGGCCATGAGGAGAATCCCCAAAAAACTCACAAGCATCGTACTGCCGTCCTCCCTCGCTCTCCCATTGCCAAAAATGACAATGAGCATAAAAAGCAAGAAGGCCAGGAATACATGAAGCGCAATCATCAAGCTCTTGTTTCGCGAGGATTGTCGCAAATCCTTCACCACGAGCGGGTTCATGTAATCATCGAGACGGTCGAAAAATGCTTGTATTTTCATCATTGCACCTTACCCGTGGTCACCTTCATAAAGACATCTTCCAAATCCGCCTTTTTTCGACGAAACTCAACGATAGCATGCCCTTTATCTACAATATACTTAAGAAGATCCGAGCAAATGGCGTCTGAGGCGGGAACTTCCACGCGAATTTCCGTCCCAGACATGCCCACGGATTCCGCCACAGGCGACTCCAACAGGGTTTTATACAAGCCTTCCAGGTTATCGAGAGGCCGAATCCAAAGGGTGCGGGTTGCGTGATCCTTATTGAGGATGTCGTCTAAATGACCCGCTTGCAACAACTTGCCATGTTCAATAATGACAGCCCCATCACACATTTCAGAAAGCTCTCCCAAAATATGGGAGCTGATAAAAACGGCCTTGCCCTGTTCCGCCAGGACCCGAATGAGTTCTCTCAATTCAATTCGGGCTTTTGGGTCCAATCCCGCCGCCGGTTCATCCATTATGAGAACCTGGGGATTGTGAATCAAGGCTCGCGCCAAACTCACTCGCTGTTTCATGCCCTTGGATAAGCTGTGTATTTCTTTTTGGTTAATGCCGTTAAGATTGGTGAAGCCCTCGATATCTCGAATGGTGCTTTTTCGCGTCTCCCCACTCAGGCCATGGACACGAGCGAAGAAATCTAAATACTCATGCACCGTCATGTCCCGATGGGTGGGGAGGTTATCCGGCATGTAACCCACCAATCCGCGAATCTTTTCTGGGGTATGCTTCACAGAGACGCCATTAAACAACACATCGCCGGAACCGGGCTCTTCCAAACTGGCCATGATCCGCATTGTGGTGGTTTTCCCAGCGCCGTTGGGTCCCACAAAACCGTACACCTTCCCGTAATCCAGGGAAAAGGATATATTATCTACGGCTTTGGTCGCCCCGTAATGTTTGACAAGGTTGACCACTTCAATCTTCATTGCCTTGCCTCCCAAATCCCATAAACCAAGGTCGTTTCGGATAACTTTCCGGTGTTGTGATCGATTTCCCTGAAGGGCGCTCCGTCCAGTACAACCAGATAACGATTGGGATTGAGGTGAATGCGATCGCCCGCCGTAAAATGTTGAAATATGGGATCGCCATCCAAAAGCCAATTGGAATTTTTAAAGATTTGAATGCCTACAAGGGGTCCTTCCTGGGGAACCTGACCCAAGGGATTTAAGGTGATGGACTGACCAACGCCCAATTCCTTTCCTTTGTACACAACGCCCTCGCTATTGGTTACGCAAAACGAGCGAATTGGGGCTCCGAATCCGTTGGTAACCTTCAGGTTTTCCCCAATATGTTCCACCGTCAGCCGTTCCCTTCGGGTTTCCTCTCTGGTTGATCGATAAAAGAATGGCTCCCTGGCCCTAACCCAACCGCCGATTAAATTTTGGCCATCTGACCAGTCTAACCGGTAATTAATATTGGAATTTGGAGGGCGAATGGGGTCCACCCAGGTGTTTTCACTGAAGCGGAGGGAGCCAATGGACACGGGCGAATAGAGGCCGACATGTTCTTTGATGTTGGCCTTTCTATGAACTTCATCGAGGAACACGATAGACTCTCGCCGAACCTGTGACGTGCCTCTTTCGGTAATAAGGGCGTAGATAAGAACGACTAGAGTGGCCAACAGGGAAATAAGGGGAATGGTGACCATGACCCAAATTCTTTTGTTCTTCTTTGCCAGGTAGAAATAATTTGCAGGTCCAATAATCAGAGAGAATATAAAGAGCAGAATGAGGAAGGGCCTTAGTGGTAGTTTAAGATCTAAACCTTTTAAAGGAAAATGCTTAAAAAGTTCATCCAAATCGGAAGTGGCCCAAATTGTTTCCTTGTCAACTGCCAGGACCTTTAAGAGGTCGTCAAAAAAGGCTTCGTCCTTATCTACTTTGGCGGGATGAATCCAAATCCGGCCAAAACCCGGGCTTCCTCCGCTAGCAAGCGTCATCGCTTCCCATTCGGGTTGAAGAAAACCTTTTCCTGTGTCCCTGATGAGTAGGTTGCCGCCGTTATAAAGCCAGGTCCACAAGGCCTTTTTGCGTTCTTTGGATAGAAGCGTCAATGACTCGTCAGAGAGTTGAATTAGATGGTAGGGGCTGAAATCCAGCCAGTGATCGCCCCACAATTCTGTATTCAAAATCCTCTCATCCAATGTTTCGGCATTTGCTTTCA
>JBNKOV010000503.1:0-4563 GCA_050294955.1 Holophagae bacterium | reverse complement strand
GAAGGGGTGAGACGGTCCTTCTCCTCCAGCCAGTCCACAAACAGTAATCGAGCTCTGCCCAAATTTGAAAGTCGGTGACAGAAATGCAGGAAATGCTGACTTGCTGAAAGGGCCTTTTCACCACCCTTCATCTTCGAGTCCACTGCAATGTCTCGAATAACCCGGTGGGTCATGTCCCCGTCGTGCCAGTTCACCATTCTCGCCTTGTACAGGTTCTTCTCGCGAATCTTCAGAGGCCCGCATTGTTGAACCTCAAGGAACACCCGCTTCAGGGAAGGCATGGACTGGTTCTCAAGTATCTTTTCCAGCAAGTAGATGGCTTCGTAATGCCGAACGCCGTCCATTGCCAGGTTAAACGTCTTGGAGGATTGCCCGCCTGCCTTCATCTTCTCATCGAACAGGGCGGGATCCAACCCGTAACAGACCCGACTCGAACCCAGGAAGAGGGTATCGTATTCCGCTCCCTTTTCCAAAATATGACGCCGTTTCACTTCCATCCCGTGCTGATAGCCAGAAGGGAACACGGGTTTGAGCAGGTGATTGACACCCAGAAAAACAAGAAACGCCAGCAGTGGGTAGGAGAAGTTCTTCAACAAAATTGCCTTGCTCAAAATTGGGGCCAAAGGAGCCACAAAACCCGGCCCTCCAAAAGCGCGACAACTATACCACATTTCCTACGACCGTTTGGGTTCCAATACGGTGAGCCGCATAGAAAAGGGAAGAAATTCCGAGGTAACTTTCACCTTCTTCCATTCGTAAAAATAACCGATTGCGACGTGGCTCACGCAATAATATCGTGGAAAAAAGGGAAAAACTTGATAAGATCGTTTCCCGGGCGGCTGTCTTTTTCAGAATGGGCGCCGTATTTATTGAGAAATTGAAGCGTAGGGTGATCTATGACAACTGAAGAGGAAATCTACCGGAAAGTTGCTGCGAAAATCATTACCAAGGAACAGGCTCTAAAAGAGCTGAAGGCGTTGAAGAAAGCGCGGATGGCGAAAGCCGCCCAAAGCTCTCAACCCAAAGCCGCTCCAGCGGCCCCCAAACCGGTTCAGCCCCCAAAGGCCGAACCCGTTGCAGCCAGTCCTCCGGCTCCTCCCCAACCGCAACCCACGCCGGAGCCGCAGAAAGCTTGGACCCATCCTCTCTCGGAAGCCCAAAAGGCTGTTTGGTTCATTCAGCAAGTGGATCCTTCCAATTACGCCTACCATTTGCCTCAGGCCGTTCATCTCAAAAAGAAGCTGGACCCCAAAAAAGTAGAAGAAGCCTTTCGCCTGATTATCGCGCATTTTTCCGGGCTGCGCACCACCTTCCGAAAGGAGGGCCAAGACCCGATTGCTGTTGTCAACCCACAGGTTCAAGACTTTTTCTCGTGGGAAGACCTGTCCGGCGTTACGGAAGAAAGAGTAGTCCCCCATATTCGAGACATTGCATTCAAGCCTTTCGATTTAGGCGCGGGTCCCCTTATCAGAGTCCATCTTTTCCGTCGCTCGGAAACGGAACACTACCTGCTGGTGGTGATACACCACATCGTCTTTGACGGCGGCTCTTACGGCATGCTTTTCATGGAGTTTGAAAAGGCCTACCGATCTCTAACCGGCGGCGCTCCCTACCAGCCGCCGCTTCAATCCGCGACCTACGCAGACTTCGTTCAGTGGCAAACCGAAATGCTAAACGGCGAGACAGGCGCAGCTCATTGGGCCTACTGGCAGGATCAACTCAGCGGGGAGCTGCCCATCCTCACCCTGCCCACCGATTTTCCCAGGCAGAAGATTACCGAATATTCCGGCGCCACCCACGAAATAGAACTCAGCCAGGAATTGATAACCAAATTAAAGCAACTGGCTAGACGAGAGCGATCCAGTTTGTTCATGGTCATGCTGGCCGCGTTCAAGATCCTCATGGCGCGATACACTTCTCAGAGCGACATCATTGTAGGCACCCCATTGGAAGGCAGACCCGGCTCCCGTTTCAGGGACACCATGGGTTTCTTCATCAACATGATCCCCCTGCGCAGCAAGCTCTCTGAAAACAAGCCCTTCAAAGATTTCCTCAAAGAAGTGAAACGGGTCGTTCTGGGCGGTCTGGACAACGGCAATTACCCCTACCCCACCCTGGTGGCCAAGTTGGATCTGGGTCATGACAGCCAGACCTCGCCCCTCTTCCAAACCGCCTTCATCTTGCAGAACTGGATCCAGGATATGGAGCAGTTTCGTCCCGAAGAAAGCGGCGGCGAGAGTGTTTTCGGCGATGGATCTCAAGCAGTAGCGGACGTCCATGAAACCGGCGCTTTCGACCTGACCGTTGAAGTACTTTCCTCGCAAGAGTCTACGAAAGTCTGGTTCAAATATCACTCGGGTCTCTTCAAACCCGAACGCATCGCCCGTTCTGCGGAACATTATCGCACCCTGCTTTCCAGCATCACGGAGAACCCCAGTGGGAACATCTTCAATCTGTCCATCCTGCCTGCGGAAGAGAAACGCAAATTGTTGGTGGACTTCAACCGCAAGATCCCCGATTCTCCCATTCCGCCTAAGACCATCCACGCTCTATTTGAAGATCAGGCGGCCAGAACGCCAGACGCTGTGGCAGTTTCCTATGAAGGCCAGACCCTGACCTATGGCGAACTGAATACCCGAGCCAATAAAATGGCCCGTCACCTCGGAGCCAAGGGTGTGAAGCCAGGCGCTCCGGTTGGCATTTGCCTTGGCCGTTCACTGGACCTGGCGGTGGGATTGCTGGGCATTTTGAAAGCGGGGGGATGTTATGTGCCTCTGGATCCTAAATATCCAAAAGACCGCATTACGGCCATCGTGGAAGATGCTCGCATGGAAACCATTCTCACCATCAGCGACAACGTCCAAGCCTTGGATCTGCCATCCGCCAATGTGATTTGCATGGATCGGGAGATGCAAGCCATTAACGATCAAAGCGGCGATCCTCCAACCGTTAAGGTTTATCCGGAACATCTCGCCTACACCATTTACACCTCGGGCTCTACAGGCAAACCCAAGGGCGTGCTGATTTCCCATCAGGCCATCGTGAACTACGCATCGGGGTTTGTGGACCACTACAAGCTAACCCCCCAAGACAGGGTCATGCAGTTCGCCTCTATTAACTTCGACACGGCGGGCGAGGAGATCTATCCGACCTGGATCAGCGGCGGCGCGCTGGTATTCAGAACCGAGGAAGTGGGTCTCTCCATTCCTGAGTTCTTGCGATTCTTGGAGCGTGAGTCCATCACGGTTGTGGATTTGCCCACGGCTTTTTGGCACACCTGGGTCGCCGAAATGGAAGCCCTGGATGCAGAACTCCCTCAAGCGGTTCGTATTGTGATCGTTGGCGGCGAGGAAGCCAAAACGGAACAACTCGCCATTTGGCAGAGACGGGTTGGCAACCGCGCATTGTGGAGCAACACCTACGGACCAACGGAAGCCACGATTGCCGCCACCCTGTTCGAACCGGCGTTCTCCAAAGCCTGAGGCGTGAGCATGCCAGGATAATTCTTAAGAAAGAACGGACAATATGTAAAGAAGGGTTCTGCAATTCGAAGAGTTTATCTCCTCATGCCTGGGTCCTTCTCCTATCATTGCTCAGACATCACCTAGTCTCATTTTGCATGGTTTACCTCCACGAACCTCTTTTTTACAGGAAATTTTGGGGCAGGATCCAAATCACAGACCCCAAAATTAATGATTTTCAAAAAAGCAGTGCAAATTATTAGAAAACCTTGTACAATGGTAAATACAACGCAAAAGGAGACCAGCATGAATAAAATTACGTGTCTTATCTTGTTTGCCATTTGTTTTCTGAGCTGGCCAACCAAGGCCACCTCCTGCTCAGCTAACGCTCTTGCTACTGGGTGCCCTGTCTATTGCTTTGTTTCAATTGTAGGAGGCGTCGTGGCCTGTTCTGAAAATCACTGCTGGGTCTCTTGTAAATCTTGGGATCTAGACGGCAATCCAATAGAAAACAATTATTACGCCTGCGACAACTGTAACGAAAACGGCGGAGGCGGGACAGGAGGCACTGGCGGGGGTGGCGGCAACTGTGACTACACTCAGCCCTTTTATTGGATTTATTGCGATCCCTGGGCCATGTAAGCATGGCTATAGTATTCAAACCTTTGGATCTTTGGCAAACTGAGGTTTTTCAAAGAATGAGGAGTGGATTTGTATGAACTTCAGGCTTTGGACCTTGAGTCTGATCTGTTGTTGTCTCGCACCATCAAATGCAACTGAAACGTACCGGTTGCAGGTTAATCCTTTCGATTTTCAAAGCGAAGACGCTGGCTTTATCGACTATTACCTGGAAAGGTATCACCAGATGGTGATCCAAGGGGATATGCTATATCTCAGAGCCCAAGACCATCCACAAATTATTGGCATTCATACAAAAACCAGTCAAGGAACGCGAATTGGGAGCATGGGGGAAGGACCCGGCGAGTTCCGCGGCGGGCTCGGCATGCGGCGTGACTACCACTTCCCGGGGCTCGAAGCGACGTTCACCGTGCTTTCCGACCGGGACATCGAGGGTCCGCACGGGCTGTTCGGCGGCGGACAG
>JBNKOV010000502.1:0-4566 GCA_050294955.1 Holophagae bacterium | reverse complement strand
ATGGAAAAGGCTTTGAATGGGCTCACGGCGCGTCATGAAGCGCTTCGTCTGGAAATTTCTAGAGATATTGAGAATCCAGGGCAGACTGTAAAGGCGCCTCAACCCCACTGGTTGCAGGTTATCGATTTGAGCGGCCTCGACATGGTTGAGGCTCGGGCCAGGATGCTCGCCAGCGCCTTTTTAATTCAAGAACCCCGTGAGCTTTTCCAGTATAGGCTGATTCGCCTTTCTCACGACAATTGGATACTGCTGCTGGGGCTTTCTCATTTGATTTGCGATGGATGGACAAACCGTCTTTTAATTGACGATCTCTTTAAATTGTATCAGGGTCTCACGCCTCAAACACAACCTGGCAGATATGCCGATTACTGTTTGTGGAAAAACCGTCAGGTCTCCAATACACCAGATTATTGGCTCAAAAAGTTGGATGGGCTGCAGCCTCTAAATCTTCCTACCGACTTTTCCCGCCCTGCGGTTCGCGTTTTTGGGGGAGGTGTTGTGCTAACCGGCTGGGATTCCGGATTAACCGAAAAATTCAAGAACCTGGGAAGGGCTGCGGGCTGCACGCCATTTATCACCCTCGCGGCTCTTGTGAAGGTTTTTCTTTTTCGCCTGTGTGGGCAAACCGACATCACCATTGGCGTTCCAACTGCGGACAGAGAAGCCCACCAATGGCGACATACTGCTGGCTTGTTCGCCAACACGCTCGCGTTAAGGGACATTCTCTCTGAAAATGAAGACTTCAGCCAAACACTGAACCGGGTTAAGCAGACAATTCAAGAGGCTTTTAAATATCAGAGCACGCCTTTTGGGCAAATTGCCCAGGCGATGGCAAACCAAATCGATCCATCTCGAACGCCACTTTTCGATGTTATGGTTGTTGTGGACTCCGAAAACCCAATCTCCAACGAGCTTCCCGGGTTTAAGTCCAGTATTTTTAGGATTAGACGAACTATTTGCAAGTACGATCTCACCTTCAACTTTACCTGGGAAGGCCGCTTGGAAATTGAATATAGCGCATCTCTTTTCAAAGCAAGGACAATAAGAACCTTATCCCAGAGGTTTATCGCCATGGCGGAAACCCTGTTGGAAAACCAATATGGGCCGCTTTATGCGCTGCCTCTTTGTACACCCTTGGAATTTAGAAAGCTAGACAGTTTTCATGGATCAAAGTTACCATTAAAATGCAAAACGGTCCTTGATTTTTTTCTAGAAACGGTTCGTAATCACCCTAAAAAGGTCGCGGTATCATGCACTGAAAATATAACTTATGAACAGCTGGAATGGAAATCGGCCGCATTGGCCGCAAGTCTTCCCGTCCAGCCAGGCGACCGGGTTGGCGTTCTCATGAGGCACCCGGAAAACCGCGTTGTGGCGGTGCTGGCCATCTTCAGGGCAGGCGGTGTATTTCTCCCTTTGGATCCAGACGGACCACCCGAAAGAAACCAGTTCATGATTAAGGATTCTGGACTTAAATTCATTCTGGAAGACAATCACTTGAAGGATTTAAAGCCTTCCGACAAACCAATTCCCATGCCTGCATCTCCCGCTTATATGATCTACACCTCAGGGTCAACGGGCAAACCAAAAGGCGTGCTGGTAGGTCACGAGGCGCTGCTTAACAATATCACCGGTCTTGACCTATACAAACATTCAGAAGGAGCCGTAGGCCTTCTAGCCCCACATACAACAGACGCCTGGCTACAACCCGTTTTTGCATGCCTTCGCCATGGCCGCCAACTCTGTATCCCCAATCAATCTTGTGCGAAGGACGGGATTCAACTGGTTGACTTTATTGTAAAAAACCGCTTGGAGCTTATCGACTGCACCCCTTCACAATTTAAGATGCTCGATTATGCAGGACTGAGCCAGGCCAATAATCTGGCGCTTAAAACCGTGGTTCTTGGCGGTGAGGCCCTGGATTGGGATGTTATTGACGCCTTTGCAAAAAAGTCATCCTCAGGTCTCTTTCCATAATAGGTATGGTCCGACAGAGGCGTGCATAGACGTGACCAGCTTTTCCTTAAACCTATCAAAACGTGGTTCATGTGTGCCAGTTGGAAAACCAGGCCCCAATATCTTCATTCGGGTTTTGGACAAACGCCTCAACCTGATGCCGCCAGGCGCAGCCGGGGAGATACATATCGGCGGCCCTTGTTTAGCCTTTGGTTACTGGGACAATCCCGGTCTCACAGCAAGCCATTTTATTCCAGACCCCAACGGCAGCGGAATTCTTTACCGCACGGGCGATTGGGGCAAATGGACAGAGGACGGAAACCTCATTTATCTTGGCCGTTCCGACGATCAAGTTCAAATCAGGGGTCACCGTGTAGAATGTAGAGAGATAGAGCGCTGCCTCTTATCTTTTAAAGAGGTGGAGCAAGTCGCCGTCTTGCCTGGAGCTGGCAACGATCCCCAACTTATTGCATGGCTCGTGGGTACGCCGCCATCTCCAGAGGCCCTGGCTCGTGTTTTACCTGAATACATGACGCCAGCCCGCTTTGAATCCCTGCCTGAAATGCCACTTACGGCTGCAGGAAAGATTGATCGGAAAGCGCTCTCAAAACGTCCATTGTCTGACAACAATCCAATTGGCTCTTCGCCCGCGACACCCGTAGAAAAAAGACTCGCTGGCCTCTGGACCAACATACTACATCGTAAACCCGGGCTGGACGACAACTTTTTCCATCTCGGCGGCCATAGCTTGAAAGCCGCCCAGCTCATTGCCGCTATTCATCGTGAATTCCACTCAAACGTCTCTCTCAAAGCCCTTTTCGAAAACCCTACTCTTGTACAACAGGCCAATCTCATTACATCCAGCCAATTTGGCCCAATCTCTATAGAGCCGGCTCCCGATCAATCCCACTACCCGCTTTCCCACGGCCAGAGGAGATTGTGGATAATAGATAAAATGCGAGAAGGCGATCCATCCTATAACATGCCTTGCGCCCTTTATTTCAAGGGATCCATGGACGACCAGATTTTAATAGAAGCTCTCACTCACCTTCGGAATCGTCATGAAAGTCTGCGCACCACCTTTCTTCTCCATGAGGGAGAGCCCAGACAGAAGATTTTGGACCCCGGCCCGCCTCCTTTTCAAATAGTGGATATGAATGAAAAGCAAGCCATAGAGAGAGTGGAGCAGGCTCGTGACCGCCACTTCAACTTGTTGCGGGACCCCTTGTTCAGCGCAACATTGATCAGGCTTGGCAATCGCCGATTCGTTCTCTTACTTGAAATGCACCACATTATTGGCGACGGTTGGTCTTTGAACCTTTTAAAGCATGAATTAAACCACCTTTTTCAGTCGCTTAGCAAGAATAGAGATCCAAGTCTTGAAGATATTCCCTTACGATATCGAGATTACGCCGTGTGGGAAACCAGTCAAAGTTTTGAGCGAGAGCGCGCCTTCTGGCTTAACAAATTGAAGTCTGGTTTTGAGCCTGTAGCGCTGCCATACGAACAAATCCACGAAAATCTCCTCAAAGGCTGCGTCGTAACTCGCAATCTCAATGGTCTGGATTCACTTCGCGAGCTTGCAGCCCAATTGAATACTACCTTATCAAACCTGATCCTAGCCGCATTCGGCCTTCTCCTGCACAGAATAAGCGGCCAGGATGACATTACCATCGGAATGTCGGTCGCCAACCGAAACCGCCCGGATCTGCAAGGTCTCGTTGGTTTTTTTGTGAACCCCCTGCTCGTCCAGATCAAGGTTCAGCAAGTGGAATTCTTCACCCAGCTAGCTGCCCAGACAACCCATGAAGCAAGGGAAGCCATGGACCATGGATCCATGCCGTTTGATTTATTGGTAAAGCTCAAAAATCCCGAACGATATGGCAACCGACAACCGCTATTCAATGTATCCTACGCCTATCAAAACTTCGAGGATCTTTCCTTTGGCAACCACAAAGGACCTCTCCATTTTTCACCGTGGCGCGAAGGACCCATGAATACTGCAAAGTTCGACCTCACATTGTTTGTGAGGGAAGAGCAGGACAGCATCAGACTATCATTTGAGTACGACGCCGCCCATTTCCCCAGACCCTCCATGTCCCAGTATCTGGAGACCCTTATCAGGTTCCTCGATAAACTGAATGCCCATACCGCTTTAGACTCAATGAACCTGTTAAACCCCAAGCTCGATCACAGCCGACTTGAATTCCTTTATAGATCCGGACAAAAGCGCAGCATCCCTGACCACACCCTGTTCCAACAATTTGAAATAATGGCCCGGTCCAATCCCGATGCTGCTGCGCTCCACTTAGGCAGTGAAAGCTTAACCTACAGGCAACTTCTTGAAGAAAGCATGAGAGTAGGCAGCTTCCTGAGAGACTGCGGCCATGGACCTGGAGACGTAGCAGCTATTTACATGGACCCTTGCGTGGAAATAGCGCCAGCTATTTTGGGCACGCTTAAAGCAGGAGCCACATTCCTGCCCCTAAACCCGGCCAATCCGGAACCTCGAACAAGACATATGCTGCAGGATAGCCATGCGGTTGTGCTGCTTTCCCATTCCCGACACATGGACATCCTCAACAAGTTATTCTGGTCCATACCTAGCCT
>JBNKOV010000501.1:0-4597 GCA_050294955.1 Holophagae bacterium | reverse complement strand
AAATCGAAATTTTGGGTGATATTCCTCCTCACTTGTTCGAGTTTAGCAATTGGGAAGAGCGATATTTGAAAACAGAGGAATACCAAAGCCTCAAAGAATCGTTTGGTTTAATGTTAAAAAAAGGCTTGATAGATTTATTTTTCAATGAAGGTGATGGGTTTTGGAGTGGCAGGCCTAATATTCTTTACATTTTCCTCAAATTCCAAAGAGATTTGAGCCTAAAAGGCTTAAGTAATCAAAAAAGGAGGAAGAATATTAACTTCGAACCTTTTTTGGGAATGGTAAATACAATGCTTTGCACTAAAAATCACTCACAAGTAATAACCCAAGATTCTGTTGAAAGTTTTTTGCGAGATATAGACCAGTTATTGATCGAAAAGTGTTCAGAAAATAAATTGAATGAATTATTGGCATTGTTCGGAACTACCGCCAAACAATGGTTTAAGAAATAGCTTTAAGAAAACATTGCTTAACATCGAAAACAGTTACCGCAACAACCTCTTGAAATTTAAATCACTTTATGAATGTCAACGATTTCCAAAATGCCCACTACATTTTTTTCCTCTCAAAGACCCAAAGCTGCTATAAAGAGGCCACAGGGACGATAGTTTCTGTGATTTAAAAATCCTGCCTATTTTGGGGTGAATATGAGGCCACTTTTTGGATTCACCGGTTATAAAATAACCAATGACTGGGATTTAGGACATTTTGAGGAGTTTTTCTCACGCTTCTTTGATCTTACCCCAAAATGCTTTTCAAACTACACTCTATTTAAGAATGAGGCAACTGTCAATGGACAACGATTCTGCTTAAGTTTTGAGGAGATGGCCAATAGGTCTTTGACAACAACACAGCTTTGCATTCCCTGGCAAATAGAATCTGGGCTGGAAGTCTTAAATTTTGACATCAATCACTATCCATCCATTTTCTCAAGGGCGGAAATAATTGTCATGGATGACATCCCAGTTAATATTCTGGAATATCCTGATTGGGAAACACGTCTGGTAAAAACTCGTGTATTCCAAGAAATGGAACAGGGATTTTCCCGGTTATTGGAGAATGACCTCATCGACTTATTCATTGATGAATTTGAGGAATGTTCTTCTGGCAAACCCTTCGCCCTTTATTTATTCTCCAAATTCCAGAGAGATCGCGGATTGAAGCGTTTAGCCAATCGGAAACGGGGGAAGAATATTGATCAAACCTCCTTTTTCGGCAAAGTTAAAACAGTGCTGGACACTCATCATTTTCCCAAAATGACAACGCAAGCTGACGACAGTAATTTAATGCAAGATATTGATCGGCTTTTGATGGAAAATTATTCAGTTGATGAATTGAACGGTTCACTGGCACTGATTGGAACGACCGCCAACCAATGGTTTAACTAACTCAGCCTTAAAACGCCGAAAAGACATGGAGTCTTCCCCACTCAAACCATAGCCACAGTGATTTCGCTTTTAATTCTTCAAAGAATGTTCCATTCAGCAGTGTTTCAGACTCAGATTCTTGCGGGATCTGGAGTAGGCGCAATGACTGCATTTCTTATATTTTCGCCTGGTGTTTCAGCGGGTCCGCCAGGGGGATTGGCGGCGACAGAAATAGCCAAACTTTACAGCCATCTTTTTACTGAAATACCTATGAATGAACTACTTAGCGTGGAGTTAGGAGTCCTACGCTTTCTGTTGGGCTGCCTTGTTTCCTCATGAATGAATTTTGCTAGCACGTTTCTGTTTTGAACCCAAGAAACCCTAGATATCCAATGGATCACTATGCAAAAATGTTTACTGGAAAAACCAGAAATTGAAGTGGATGGAAATCCATTCCTCTCGATCCCTCGTATGCTTAATAAAGCAGGCTCTCAAGCCAGCCCATCCCCAAAACCATGCCAAGGAGATTTCATGACTCTTTCCATTCTGCTCTTGCTTTCGCTTACTCCCAATTCCTCCAATACCTTTGTGGCCACGCTCAAAAAAGCGGAAATGGCTAATGCCGCGGAGGATTGGACAGCCGCTGAGATGAACTGGAAAAAACTGGCAGAGATGGCCCCGGGACATCCCCGAGTTTTCTATCACCTCGCACGGGTTCAGGCAAAACAGGAGAAGATGAAGGCCGCTCGCGCCTCTCTTGAGCTGGCAATAGACCTTGGGCTGGCCGTGGATTTAGAGGATGCCCTCTTTACTGTAATTCGAGATCTCCCCCAATTTGAGGAATTGGAAAAAAAGAACAAGGACCTGAAGAAACCCCTGATTCGGTCGGTAACCGCCTTTGAAATTCAAGAGGCCGATCTTATTCCGGAGGGTATTGCCTACGACGCTGAGGCGGACGTTTTTTATGTGGGCAGCATTCGCAAGAACAAGATTGTGAAGGTGAATGCGAAGGGGGACGTCTCGGCTTTTGCAACGTCTGAACAGGACGGCCTTATGGGCGTTGTAGGTATGGAAGTGGACGCCAAAAGACGGTTGCTTTGGGTCTGCAACGGCTATATGGGGCCTGGATCCAAAGGTTTTTCTCCGGACAAAGATCGCACGACCGCCTTGCATCTCTACGATCTGAATTCCGGCAAACTGAAAAAGCGATTCCAGATTGAAGGCAAGGGCCATTATCTCAACGATCTTACAGTGGCAAGCAACGGCGCTGTGTATATCTCGGATTCGGAAACCACGGCCATTTACACAGCTAAACCAGACAGCTCTGAACTTGAGATCTTCTTGGAAAGTCCCGAGACCACCATGGTGAATGGGGTCACGTTGTCCGATGATGAGAAATGGCTCTACGTAGCCGCCATCGACGGCCTGAAGGCTATCGACATGGAAACTCGGAAAATCCACGTGATGAAGGCGCCGCCAAAAACAGCGCTCACGGGCATTGATGGCCTATACGCCTATGGTCAACGGCTACTCGCTGTCCAAAATGGACTTAACCGCACGGTGGCTTTTGAGCTGACTCCCAATGGCGGGGATATCTCCAGGGCTCAGGTCTTGGACTTCAACCACCCCCAATTCAGTATCCCCACTACCGGCGCCATTGCGGGTGAGTATTTCTTTCTCCTAGCCAATTCCCAGATGGACGCAATGGACAAGAACGGAAACCTGGCAACGGCGGATCTGAAGCCGATCACCATTCTTAAAAACAGCTTGGGGTCCAGAAAAACACCGCCTTTTGTGATTGACGGCGTGTTGAACGACGCGGGCTGGCAGGTGGAAAGCTGGAACGAACCCCGTGTTGTGAAAAGGGAAGATGCGGATTATGTGTACTTTGGGATCCACTCCAACATTCTGACAACCATTCACCTCTACCTGAAACAGGGCGATGAAATCCATGTGCTCCACGCATCCGCCTCTTTGGGTCGCGCGGTCTACCGCCAGGAGGGGGAGACCTGGAAGGTGACGGAGAAATTCGTATGGGAAGTGCGAGATCCAGCAATTCGGCATCACTTCGATCTGCCCATGTCGTATGGGGACGATGCAGCGGCCTATCTCGCCAAGAACCAATGGTTGGCGAACACCGTCCTAATGGGCGAAATCAATCAGGGCGAGTTCCGCATATCCAAGGATTATTTGCGAAAGCATGGCCCGATCCACGCAATTTCCTTCAATATGCGCAACCCAGAGACAGGTAAACGCCAGGTGGCCCACTACCCCAAAGACGCGGAAATTGCGCCGCTCGCCGAAGAGGCGTTGTTGCTGCGAGGCGAGACGCCGGAGCAGGTATCCTTCAATCCCAAGGGCTGGGACCAGGCGGCCCGTTAGTTTCTGGACATTCTCAGCATAAAGCCTTCTCGCACTTGTTTCCCATCGCTGATCCTGCTAGGATGGGCTCTGATTTTGAGTTCTTATCCAGGCGGTACCTTTTATGATTAGATTGAAAAATGCATTGCTTCCCTTAATTGGCCTCGCAACCCTGGCCCTCACCGGCCAGGAACTGGTGGTGGTGACAAAGGATGATACGATCATTGATAAATCCTGCCGAATAGAGATTCCGGAAGGCACGGTAATCCCGGACGCCAACGGGAATGGCGTAATCCACATCAAAGCCGACGATATATCGGTTTACTTCACCAAAGGCAGCGTATTGAGAGGCGCCTCTGCGGATACGCCCTTGGACGAACTCAAAGGCTACGGCGTTCGAGTAGATGGTCATAAAGCGGTTCGCATTTCCGGCCTGGTGGCCCACGGTTATAAGGCGGGCGTATTCCTTTCACGCTCTTCTGAGTCGGTGGTTGAGCGCTGCGACTTTTCCGGCAATTTTGCCCAACGTTTGAAGTCCACCGCAAAAGAGCCCGCAAAAGCGGACTGGCTGGTTCCCCATGAGAACGACGACAATCAATGGCTTGAGAATTACGGGGCAGCGGTCTACGCGGAAGAATCTGAGAAGTTGACCTTGCGAAATATCAAAGTGCGAAAGGGCCAGAACGGCATTGTATTGGACAGAGTCTCAAAATCACGCATTTACGACAACGACTGCTCCTTTCTATCCGGCTGGGGCCTGGCCATGTGGCGTTCTTCGGAGAACGCGATTACGCGCAACGCCTTCGACTTCTGCATAAGGGGATACAGCCATGGCGTTTATAATCGTGGTCAGGACTCGGCGGGCATTC
>JBNKOV010000500.1:0-4598 GCA_050294955.1 Holophagae bacterium | reverse complement strand
TTATGAAGGCCAAAAGTAGGAAAAGCCATGGCTTGAAACCCGGTTTATTCATCGACGGCCTCCCGCTCCATAACCAGCCTGAATCCAATAAAGATCGACTTATAATCTGGTCTGAACCGCAACCGCCATCCCGATTGGCTGTACTGAGGCGCATAGTGGAAGGAGCCGCCCCGGTAGACCCGCTCCGATCCATGCGATGGACCCTTTGGCGCTGTGGCGTCATGACTGAGATAGGCGTCTTTGGCGTAGTAGTCGGAACACCACTCCCATACATTGCCGTGCATGTCGTAAAGACCCCATTTATTGGGTTTTAGGGTTCCCACTGGATGGTGTTTCTTGCCTGAATTGCGTCGGGTCCAGGCATACTGGTCTAATTGGGCGACATCATCGCCAAAACAAAAGCGGGTGGATGATCCGGCTCTGGCCGCATACTCCCATTCCGCCTCCGTGGGCAATCGATAGGTGACTTCGGGGTCGTGGTTATTTAGCTTGGAAATAAAGGTTTGTACGTCGTTCCAGGAAACGTTCTCAACGGGGCGAATGGGGTCTTTATAGAAGCTGGGGTTGGAGCCCATGACAGCGGTCCATTGGGCTTGGGTCACTTCCAGGCAGGCCATTAAAAAGGGTTTTGGAAATATCACCTCGTGCAGCGGCGCGTCGGCCTCCCGGGTTTGGTCGCCCATGGTGAACCGGCCCGCTGGGATTTGGACGAATGCGAGGCCGTGGGGGCCTTTTATGATATCGCCAACAAGGTTTGGGTAGCCGTGTTTGGGGTTTGATCTGCAACCCGCCAACAGCAAGGCCATTGCGAAAAAAAAGAAAACTCTCATGGCTGAGACGGTCGCTCCCCTGCGGTGAAATTCTTCCCCCTGTGCCGCGCTCGTATTCTGAAAATGTCCCAAAACATTTTAATGGAATCACGGACGATGTGTACACGCGATCCACTGATGTTGGACCATTTAACTGGCGCTTCTCCAAAAGAGTACCCCAGCAGCCGGGCCAGGCGCAGCACCTCTAAATCGAAAGAGAAGCCGTTCACGCCTTGATGGCGGAAGATGGTTCGGGCGGCGTCCCCACGAAACAATTTGAACCCGCACTGGCTGTCGTGGACGCCTTGAATGAGGAAGAGCCTTACAAAAAAATTAAAAACCCTGCCCATGATCAGACGATACCATTTGTGGTCCATGGACCCCCGGTCTGGAAACGACTTGGATCCGATGACCAGGTGATGTTCCTTTAGGCCAGGGAGTAGCTTGTCAAGCTCGCTTATGGGAATGGCGCCGTCTGCGTCCATGTAGAGAACCAGCTCGGCGTCGGTTTGACCCACCCCTGTTCGGACCGCGCAACCCTTGCCCCTGTTGCGGTCCAAATTGTGAAGGCCCACCTTTGGCTGTTGCTCTGAGAATTGCAACACCACTTGGGCTGTGGCGTCTTTGCTGCCGTCGTTAACCACCAGGATCCGCCAATCTTGGAAATGCAGATCCAGCCATGCCGCTGCGTCCTGGAGGGTAGGCAGGATGCGGCCCGCTTCGTTATAGGCCGGTATGATAACGGCGATTTGGGGTGGTTTTCCTGGGGGCACTTGAGCGTTCCAAATAGATGAGATCGTCGGCCCGGGCCGACAGAGTTCCCTATCTTGACACGGTCGAAGATTTTGAGCAAGTGGGGATCGCCGCCCCGTAGAGGGATGCGGACTTAAAATGAAGTCGGGAAACCGGTATGTTACGCCATTTGTCTGTAATTAATAGGTTTTTGTCATTGCGACCTCCGGCGCCTCATGCGTCGGCCCAAGGCGCCAAAATAGGAGGGGGTAAGAATTGGCACTTTTCTTGATAATTCCTTGGTATACGCCCATCTTTCTTGTTAAGATTAGGGGCTGTTGGTAAACAACCGTTCGGCAAATGCCGAGATTGTGGCGATAAGTCTGTGAAATCTCGTTTTTTCCGGTTGAAAACGGTTGACGCAGTAGACAATACCAACTAGGCTTATTTACATTTACCTGGTGACAAATGGCAGAGTGTCACTAATTTCATGGCGAACGCCGGAGGGTTAACAGTCCAATGAATTTCAAACCGCATGCATTAGTCGTTCTTTTTCTTTTGCTCATATCTTTTGCTTGTCAAAAGAATGCAGACATCCCCGTTCCCGTAGAGCCTCCGCCCGTGGCTGTTGAGAAGCCAGCCGAGGAAGTAAAGGAAGCTCCGAAGCCCGTGGTGGAAGAAGTAAAGCCTCCACCCATTTCCACGGTGGATCTGTCTTCAATCAAAATGGAAGATGTCTATTTTGATTTTGACAAGTCGGACCTCAGAGATGACGCCAAAAGCGCATTGAACCGCTATGTACAAATTCTCAAGGCAAATGAAGAAATCAAGGTATTGATTGAAGGCCATTGTGATGAAAGAGGAACCGAAGATTACAACTTGGGTCTGGGTGAGCGTAGAGCCGAGCGTGTTCGCGCCTACTACATTGATTCCGGAATCAGCTCCAGCCGGTTGAAGACCATCAGCTATGGTGAACTTCGTCCCAAGGCTCAAGGCAGCAACGAAGATGCTTGGGCGCAGAACCGTCGCGCTCATTTCAAGCTCTCCAAGTAATCGAGCACAACGTAAATTTTTGGGAAGGCGGCGGTTGCGCCGTCTTCCATTTGTGAGGTTTGAAGGTGATCATACGTACTGTTGTCGCCCTGTCATTGCTATTTCTTCTCGGGTGTTCCAATGATGAAGAGCGCTTGAAGATCAACCGGGACATTGCCAATCTTCAAGAGCAGATTTATGAGCTGGAGCGGTCGCAAACCGAACTCAAGGGCCAGTTGGATCGCACCAAGGAAGAGGTTGATCGCAAACTGGAAGATCGCACTTCCCAAGCTGATATTCAAGATCAGGTCAATTCTATCAATGATACCCTTTCCCAGTTTGAGGCTCGGGTTCAAGATCTCGACTCCAAGATTTCCAAAGTTAGCCGTACCCGCACCGAAGTGGCCACGGCTCCTATGGAAACCGGTGAGGGCGAGGCGCCTGTTCCCATCGAAAGCGTTTCAGGCGAAGTGGTTGAGCAACAGTTCAACAAGGCCTATCTGGACTTCAATCGGGGTAAGTACAATGTGGCCATCCTGGGTTTTCAAGGGGTTTTGGACAATTTCCCCAATTCTCCCTACTCGGACGCCAGCTACTATTATCTTGGCCGAAGTTACTTAGAAAACAAGGATTACCAAAAAGCTGGAGAGAACTTTCGGGTGATTACCACCCAGTACACCAAAGGCGACTTTATTAAGCAGGCCATGTACTACGAAGGTCAGTGTTATTATTTCTTGAACCAGTACTCCAAGGCCATTTTAACCTTGAGAGATCTGATCAAACAATTCCCTGGCACTCAGGAAGCCATGCTCGCCCAGCAGTTCCTTAAAAAGGCTGGCTACGAAAAGTAAGACCGATCTGGCTTCTTTTGAGGCCAGGATCTCTTGATGAACAAGGACCGGCTTCAATTGAGGCCGGTTTCTTTGGTTCTGCTCCAAAATGGCGATGGAAGAGGGTCTGATGGCAAGGCGAAGCGGCGAGTCCCAGATAAAAATAGGACGTGGGTTCCTGGGAGGCCGGGTGATCCGGTTTACCGAACAGCCCGATTTGCGCCCCACCCTGAGCCGCGTTCGCGAGGCTGTTTTCAGCATGATCTGCGACTATGCCGCATCCCATGGCTTTATTGACCTTTGCGCCGGTTCAGGCATTATGGGATTTCAGGCCTGCAGCTTGGGGTTCCAGCCCGTTGTAATCCTGGACACCCATCCCCAAATTGTGGGGCAATTACAGAAAAATGCTGAAACGCTGGATGTCTCGCCAACCATCGCCAGGGCCTCCGCGCTCAAAATGGATCGCCTGGGTCTGCCAGCCCGCCCCTATTTGATTTATGGCGATCCTCCCTTTCAAACCGAAGGTTTCCATCAGTCCATGTTGACTAAATTGGCCGCCTGGCCATTTATTGAGAAAGGTTCCCTTTACATCGCAGAGCAGGAAGGCCGCCAGGCCCCTGAAGTTGTAGGTGGTTTTGAACTGATTAAGCAAAAACGGTATGGTCGCATTCTCATCACCCTTTACCAAAAATAAAGGGTTTGCAGAGCTCAAAAGAGAGGCGCCCATTGCATGAATTCAGGGTCAGGGGTTGTCTTTGCCCGCTGTTTTGGTGTAATCTGCACTTGTAGGGAATCGTCATTTATGAAAAGTCCTCTTCAAGAATTCCGCATGGAATCGATTTTTAACTTTCATTATGTAAAAAAATCAACTAAATATGAGTGTAACGGCCTTTTTAGACGGTTTGTTATTAGGCGCATTCTCCATTTTAGGAAGCGAAATGGCCTATCACCCACCACAGGGAGTGTACTGATGCGATTGAAATTCGCCTTGATTTTGCTGGTCCTCGCCGGATATGGCTTTAGCCAGAGTTTTGAAAATTACTTTGAGGAATTTGACGTGGTCCTTCACCAAATCCAGGTCAATGTCCTCGATAAGGACGGAAACCCCATCCGCGGCCTTTCCAAAGACGATATTGAGATCAAATTGAACGGAAAGACCCAAACCATTGAAAGTTTAGAAGAAATTGAACTGGAG
>JBNKOV010000499.1:0-4598 GCA_050294955.1 Holophagae bacterium | reverse complement strand
TGTGGCGCTTTTACTGGCATATGCAAAATAGATGTTCCGTTTTTCGTTTGCATCACCGTATTCTTTTTTGATGGCTTGAAGCTCATTTTCAGTTTTGGTTACTAGGGTTCCATTTGTGAGACGATGTTCTGTTTGGCACAAGTTATTGTGTCGATACCTGTGATTGACATTGTAGGTGGAGGTGGTGACCATGCTGGTTACATTATCAGAAACCTCAACTTGCTCAAACCCAAGGAAGCCGCGACCGCCCAGACTCATTTGACCGCCAGAATATTGATAATCAAACCGATTGAAGCCGCCAACGCCATTTTCTTTTTCGTATTGTGATACCAGATAGAGCGGGGCTACGACGTAACGTCGAAACTGGTTTGCAGGAGAACATGTTGCCATGGATGGGATTTTGGCGTAGATGCTTGAATCGGTCATTGGCTTATATTCTATGTTGATCTCACCCCCATGCCCGTGGACAATTCCGGTGAGCAGCCCGGAGGTGAAACCATTGGACAGTCCTACCCAGTGATTGCCATCACTCTGGATATTAACAAGGTCGGCCTTGCCGTCTAAATTGAAATAGCCTGAAAGGATGCGGGCGTTTTGCCTTCCAGAGTTTAAAGCGCCCTCTAGCCCGCCGACTTGATCTATACGGTTGAAGCTGCCGTCTCCAAGAGAGACAAGGGCTATATGATCACCTGTGTTTTCCAGGATAAGAACATCGCTGTTTCCGTCGCCATTTAAATCAGTAACCCGGACCTGACTATGGATTCCAATGAAGGACGCGCCAGTTAGTCCAAAGGGGTTGTTGAAGTGAACAATTTCAGCGCCCATTCCTTTGAAAAGCGCGACCCAGTTATCGCCGTCGGTTTGCACCTTGGCTAGATCGCTTATGCCGTCGCCGTTAAAGTCGCCAACAACGATCTGGGTGTTTTCCCTCCAATAGGTTAGTGGCTCTAATTGTGGTTCCAGATCGGCAAAATCAAAGGTCCCATCGCCATTGGAGTATGCACGCCAGGTGCGGTTTCCAAAACTATACATCAGCTGAATGATATCGGTCAGACCGTCTCCATTGAAATCGGCGGCCAGCAGCCGGGAATTCTCTGATTTGTCTCCTTCCCAAAATCCGCCATTGGGCGGCGGAGTGGGTGATAAAGCGAATGAGCCGTCAAGGTTTGACAAGGCCAACCAATCGTGAGAAGCAGACGGCGTATTGCCCAAGGCCAGGATATCTGTGGCGCCATCACCGTTGAAATCGCCAGTGGTAACCCATCCAGCTGTGGGATTGGTGGTGCGGAAGGTTTTCCCGAAGATGTCGCCAATTTCTGGGGCGGTGGTGAGCTGGGTAAACCCGCCGTCGCCGTCAGAAAGACAGATGATATGGTTGCCCGTTGACCGAAGCAGAATCAGATCGCTGTTTCCATCGGCATTCACATCGCCACTGAGGATCCGGTCCAGATGTCGATTGTCGCCAGTGCTCAGGTTCAAACCACTCAAGCCAGCCACTGGGCTGGTATAAGAGAAGCCGCCATCTCCCTGAGCCAATCCCATCCAGCTGCCCGAGCCATTCCTGGGCAGGGTAAGAATGTCGGTGAGTCCATCTCCATTAAAATCAGCTGGAATAACCTCATTGTCGTATCCATCGCCAGAAAAACCATGCCCTTCAAGTCCTGGGACTGTGTTGGTCATGGAGAAATCAACAACGTCGTCTTGAGAGACGCCGCCACCCCGATACTCAATGTTAATGGGATTCGCAATATCATTTATTACCGTAATGACCCCATTGCCAACAGGCGCATTAATGGTGACAATTTTATTGGTTCCACTCATGCTCAAGGAGACAAACTGTTCAAAAAGATAGAGGACTAAGGTGTTATTGCCCTGGGCGTCTGTGATCGTGTCATTTCCGTCGCCGGCTCTGTAAAAAAAGTAATCATTTCCAGCGCCGCCCTCCAGGGTGTCATCGCCAAGATTCCCATAAATTTCATCATCCCCGTCATTTCCCTTCACCCAGTCATTGCCGGCGCCGCCATGAACCGAGTCATTCCCTTGACCGCCGCGCACCTCATCATCTCCCATATTTCCATTGAGATGATCATTGCCCAGGTTCCCACCGATCAGATCATTGCCCCCCAGGCCGCTGATGCGGTCATCGCCATCACCTCCAGAAAGGGTGTCATTGCTATCATTTCCAAGAATGGTGTCCGCCCCTCCAGCGCCATAGACGTAGTCTGCGTCCGTTGTATTTTCCAGAATGTCATCGTCTCCGGAGCCAATCGTTGCTGTTTTTGAGCCAATTATTGGATTCGTTCCTGGTGGTGCATTGATAGCGAATGCCTGAACTGTATGATCTCCGGGTGTGAGGCCAGGGGAAAAAATATGGGTAAATCCTACAGTCGATATGGGAACCACGCCTGGCGTCAGGTCGGGACGGGGGTTGCTTGCAATTGCCGCAGTTGGCTGGAGAATATTGTCCACGTAGACATGAACAGAGATCGGGTTTTGATCTGGGTCGTAGGCCCAACCGCTCACGCTTTCAAAATTAATGGTTTCCAATGCGCCGTAGGGATCATCATTTGTAACGGAAACCTGCTGGGTCCCCAGCAAAGGGTTATTTCCAGTCGATGGGTTATCGTTCAGGGCGTATACTTGGATGGTATGGACCCCAATGGGCAGACTCGGCGAGAAAGTGTAGGAAAACCCGACGGTCTCAAGTGGCGTTTCACCCGCAGCGAGCACATCGGGCCGAGATTGTCCGGCCGGGATGCGTTGATAAAAACCCCCATCCACATATACATCCACACTAATGGGGCCCTTGCTATTGGCGTCATAAGCCCAGCCAGTGACACCATCTTCAGTTGCTGCGAACGACCCAAAGGGCGTATTGTCGGGAGGAACGTCGCTTAGAGACGGGGCTCCGGTTGCCGAGTCAAAATAGAACCGCTCGATCTTTCCGCCGGAGTAATAGTTCTCCACCGTAATCTGTCCGCCAATATTTGTGATGATCAGATGATTCCCGCTTTTGGCGTAGACAGCAGTCTGGGGAGTAGCGAGCCCTCTGAACCATATGCGATCATTACTTCCCGAGGAATCTATAAAAATGTCGCTGCCGTGGTCCGCCCCCTGCTCGAAGACGTAGGTATCGTTCCCACTCCCGCCCATGACATGGTCATTTCCCCTTTGACCCAAGAGAATGTCATCGCCGGAGTCTCCATAAAGAATATCTGCATCACCTCCGCCCTTGAGGATGTCGTTGTGGTTTCCGCCTCTGAGGCAATCATCGCCGCCATTGCCATTCAGGGTGTCATTTCCATCGTCACCTTTCAACTCGTCATTGCCAGTTCCACCAGAAATAAAGTCGTTGCCCTCTTTTGCCGAGATTGTGTCATTCCCATCAAAGCCACAGATCCTGTCTTGGCCTGATGTTCCATTAATTAAATTTGGGCCGTTGTCCCCCAAAAATATGGTTCCAGGAAAGCCATCAAAGCAAGAAACGCCAAGGCGTTGATTTTGCGAGGCATTGGCGCTCTGATTCACAGACACGATTTTTTCTGAAATATTGAAGGCCAGGTATGGCTTCCCCACCTCCGGTAAAACGGGACTCCATGCTGGGGATGAGAGTTTTGGCGGCGAATCCCCTTGAAGAAGCAGCGGCTCCGCCCCCTCTAAATTTGGCAAAAAACCGGGGTTTGATAATGCTGATGAATCTGGCGATCTTGAGTCCAACCTGCTTTCATTCGTCAAAAGCGGTGACTGCCAATCGAAAGTGGTGGGTGAAAAGCAGACGCCGTTTGCGCCGCACTCCGTTATGCTTGATAAATGGGATCGGGAAGTGAACGCGTCTAGCCCATAGGTTAACCGGTATTCGCGGAAGGGACTGCCAAATTGTTTGGCCATTACATTTGTAAGACGATGGGTCAACAGTACTTTTGAACCGGCCATATAGCGAGGCGCGGCATCGGGTCGCTCTTCATAGGTAAAGTTGACACTGGCAAATACGGGGAGGGTTTGATTTGGGTGATAGGTATACAAAATTTGCTGGGGGCGAAATGAGGAATTTGCGTTATCCTCTACATAAGATATGGTCATATAATTGCCAAATGTATCACTGATCTTATTGACAGCCCAAAACATGGCTTCGTCCCGGCCTTGAGCTTCAATTCGTGCATCGTTGGTGGCGCCGTACTCCATAATGAGTCCAGACTTTGTGTACACAGTAAACGATTGTGGGTCATTGCCGTTCCCACCCGTTCCATTGGACACCACCCGGCTGAAAATATCGTGTTCGGTTCGGTACTCTGCGCCATCTGCTCCATAATCACCCGCAATGGCGATAAGTCGCTCACCATCGAGGCTGAATTTGTCGTTTTCATCAAAGTCTACTGAATCGATCAGGTTATCTTGGGCAAGTGTTGCGGGGCTGCGAGAGATGGTTGACAGGCCATTCAAACTCCAGCCCATGCCTAGCAGGCCATTTCCTCCACGACTACTGTAATTTAAAGATAGCTTGGGTTCCAGGCCAGCAGTTCCCGGAGCAACCGTAATGGGAATACTATAGTTGGCAGCACCTTGCGGGTTTACATTGAATTCGCCCATTGTGTAGCCTG
>JBNKOV010000498.1:0-4608 GCA_050294955.1 Holophagae bacterium | reverse complement strand
GTTCGCTCAATGATCAAGTCAAGCGCGGGGAAAATATCGCGCAAGGCGAGCCGTCTCAGGATCCTCAATGATCTCGGTTGGGAAGGTCCTCGGGATTGAAGTCAAAAAAAAGTTTAAAAAATAGTGAGCCTTTTTGATCTCCTTTCACGCTTACAGTGTGGCGGATGGATTGAAGCATAGACCGTTACGCCAATACACAGCAAGCGCATCGGGGTTTCGCACCTCGGTGCGCTCTGCGCGACCCTCATTTCACGACCCAAGCTCTTACGTGAGCATGGCTTGAATTTGTGGGGCGGGAAACCGCGTTTTAAAGGTAAAGGCTTGCGCTGTAGGCCCTTGTTCTGACAGACGTTTCAGTTTTTCATGGGCTTCCTCCATGGTCGGCAAATGGCCTGCAGGGATCCACCAGAGCGCAAAGGCCGCTTCCTTTGGATGGAACCACTGACGTCGAGCCTTGAGCACCTGGAGATGTTGACGGTCTCCATAGGTGAACCGCTCCAGCGCTTCGATAGAGGTCCAGACCGACATGTTCACAATAATCATGGGATCGTCGAACACCTGCTCTCCGCTCACGTAACCGTCATCACTCTTCAAACGCCACACAAAACCAGGGCTGGCGTCGGCACGAGCGTTTACCGCATCTAGTTGAGCCACAAAGGTCGCCATCAGTGGATCGTCCAAAGGGGCCTTCATGGAAGCGATATTCACCTGAGCGAGTTGGCATGGTTGGGGTTGTGTCATACTCTCACCTCCTTGCCCACAATATAGGTTGCTTTTTTCCATAAGTACAATTAATAATCTTCATGTAGTCTATAAGCAATGCTTATATGGAGCGCGCCATATGGAAATTCGGCATTTGAAGATGATCGTGACAACAGCAAGGGAAGGCAGCTTGAGTAAGGCCGCTGAGAAACTCTATCTCAGCCAACCCGCATTAAGTCACCAACTCCGGGAGGCCGAGGCCCATTTCGGCACGGCCATGTTTCTGCGCGTGAATAAACGCATGGACTTAACCCCTGCGGGCCAGTTGGTTTGCAAAAAGGCGGAGCATATTCTGGAACTCATGGGAGCCTTGGACAAGGAGGTGGCCCAGCTGGTGGCGGGCGTGGCTGGCCTCATCCGCATTTCGGTGGAGTGTTACACCTGTTATCAGTGGTTGCCCCCTCTGTTTAGGACCTTTAAAGAGCGGGATGTGGAGTTCGAGATCATTACCGAAGCGGCGGAGCAGCTAGAAAAGTATTTCGCAGACGGGCGGCTGGACTGCGCCATTGTCAACAAAAAACTGGGAAACGGGATCCACCACCAGAAGATCCTTGAAGACCAGCTAGTGGCCGTGGTTTCCGCCAATCATCCCTATGCAGAGCGGTCATTTCTCCATCCCCGCGACTTTGAGTCGGAGCATCTCATCACCTACACCCATCCCTTTCCCCTTTCCGAGCATAGTTGGGTGCGCCAATTTTTGAACCCCGCAGGAGCTGAACTGAAGAAGGTAACCAAACTCCAGTTGACTGAAGCGGTTATGGAACTGGTTAAAACCGGATATGGGTTGACGGTGATTGCGAAATGGCTGGCCGAGCCCTATCTCAGCTCGGGACGATTGATCGCCATCCCTCTGGGTAAGAACGGGTTTAAACGAGAGTGGTTTGCAGCGACCCGAAAGGACGTTCCACGTCCGGGATTTTTGGACCGCTTTATAGACCACATGAGCCATTTCCAGCCCTGAAGGTGGGTCTCATCAGCCCGGATAATCCAGCAAATCCACGGTCGAATTAAAGACATCCCTCGTCGCGGGGTGGATTGCCAAGAGATTTCAATTGGATACGGGCAAACAGGCCACAATTGCCATGCTTACAGACATATAAGCGCTTTACGAGCATGGATCGCATAGCTCGCTTTTAGCCTTTCCTCCTTTTGAGTCAAAATTGCCCTGAGTGAAGGGCCTTTTTCCACGTCCTGAGCACTTTTGCCCCTGTGTTGCGCAACCTTGGCCACGACTTGGGCGTATATTTCCCTCAGTTGCGCCAACATTTCCATGTTCTGGGCGCCTATAGCGCTATGCATGGCAACCTTGTCCTTGCCTTGAGCACCTTTTCCCCTCTTCTGCCACCTCTTTCCTCGTGTAGTGCAAGTATTGCCATGGCAAATGACCTATGTCCACGCCATGTGCAAGTTTTCCGGGCGGTTGTTCATCCATTTCCCTGGCTTGTGCAAGTATTTCGGCGTGTCCTGCAACTTTTACTCAGAGCTAAGCAAGCTCCCCCCTAATGAGAATTCCATTGCGCTTTTGTAAGTGAGCGTGGCAGAAGCCGAAATAGGTATTTCCCCGACAGTTTCGTTATGAAATATTACCCTTGCATTGATCCACCGCCCTCTTCTATGATAGGCCAAGGTCTGATTTCCTATAGATTTTAAAAGGCTAGCATGAGTTTATTATTTTTTATTTTGATGTTGGGTTTGCCATCTGATGGTGACCAGGAATGGTATCCGGTAATAGATATGGATGTAAGATCACTGGCCTACCATACCTCTAATAACAGCCGAATGCTCTTTACTCAATACATAAAGACTGAGCTGATCCTTTTCGACTTCGAAACGGAAATGGCAAAAACCATTCAAGACGGACGCTTCAAGGCGGTTCTTGGCGAGCCATTTCCCTACAAAGAGGGTTTTGGGATTCTTGGGCATTTAACCAAAGCAATTGTCTTCATTGATCGTAACGGGGAATATCTCTCAACCTTGCGTTGTTCCGAGTTAGAAGGATGGGAGACAGATTTTAAGATAGCTTCGGGGTTTACGGGTCCCAATAACAGCTTTATGGTAAATTTAAGATTACCCGATATGAGCATTTTAGTGGCCGAAATCAAGATCGAATCCCGAAAAATAGAAATTCTTCATGCTAGGAACCCTACCGATGACTTCATTCATCGATACCTTTTCGCAGGAGACAAATGGTATTTTCTAACTGAAGAAACGGGAGAAATAAGCCTCTTAGACTCAGACACCTTCAAAAAGACCAAGGTCATTCGCCGGGGTCGCAAAGCCCTTAAACGGAAGGCTCGCAGGGGAAGATCGCCCTATTTTGGCTTGCTTGACTCGCCGGGTCAGGCCGGAGACATGCTCAGTTTTAAATGCCGTAAATACCGTGATCCCTCCGGAGCTCCGTTAGACGAGGTTCAGGTCTCCGGTATCCTACTGGATGGAGAAACTTTAAAGGAAGAACCATTTTACACCTATGGAGTTTACGGTGAAAAAAGGCTAGTTTTAGACTTAGAGGAACGTGAGTTCATGGTTTTACACAAGAAATAATTAACTTAGGAGCATGTTGGTGCATCTTTTCTGTCTACTTTTTGCACTCAATTACCTTATAGAAGAAGACATTGTTCTCAGGGAACCCCTGACCTTCGCCCAGGTTGATGATGCTAATCTTCAAAAAGGCGAGGAGATTCGGGCCGCCCTAATTGAAAGTTATGCCGGTGAGGAAAGGCTCCTCTGCTTATCTGCTTTTAAAGAAGATTGGGTTTTTCAAGCCTTCTACCGTGCTCGTCTTACCAATCAAAAATCCAAGATTTATTTATTGAATGAACCACAATGGCTTTATATGACGTCTGGTTATAGCACTACTCTAATGGGTTTTGATGGTGAGCAATCTTGGATTGAAATGATGGGCGGCTCCTCCATTTCGAGACCCTTGCCCGATCGGCGCACTAGCGAGTCCCGTTGGTATGAGCACGTTCTGGTTATGCTTGCCAATAGATTCCCATTTGCATATCTGAAAAATATTGAATTGCAGAGCCAGCAGTATGTCGTTGTTCGAGTCTTCCACCCAGAAACCGGGGCGGCAGTGGCCGATCTTTGGATTGATGCGAAAACGCAGCAAAAGCCAAAACCGGTATTTCCCGGACAGTTTCTTTACGAAATAATTCCCTTGATTTGATCTCGCCCCCTTTCTATAATGCTTCATGGGAAGATTAATTGTAGATCTGAAAATATAATTTTGAGAGTAAATTATGAAACATTTCTTAAAGTGCGTAGTGGTTGTTAGCATGCTGAGTTTTATTGGGCCGTCAACGGCATACCAGGACTATACATGTGATGAATTATTTGAGGAATATGATGAGTGTTATGGTTGTGGATGCTGCGACCCAGAAGACATAGCGGCGATTGTCAATGATCTTTTTGCTGGAGAGTGTTTTTTCGGTGGTGGTAATTAGCGGCCTTTTTGGTTAGGCTTTTCTTAGGTTTCCCCCCATGGTGACTGGAGGTGAATGATCGCCCCTGCTGTTTTCCCCACAAATGAATGATCACGCTAGAAAGGTTGAAATGAACTTAATATTTTTAATTTTGATGTTGGGTTTGCCATCAGATGGTGACCAGGAATGGTATTCGGTAATAGATGTGGATGTAAGATCACTGGCCTACCATACCTCTAATAACAGCCGAATGCTCTTTACTCAATACATAAAGACTGAGCTGATCCTTTTCGACTTCGAAACGGAAGCTTTTGAAACCGCACTCACCTCCGGCCGGCCGCCTCCTCCGATGCCTCACCTCGCCATCCAAGACATATAAAAGGCGCCCAGGACCGCGACCTCCCTCCACCGCATCCAG
>JBNKOV010000497.1:0-4609 GCA_050294955.1 Holophagae bacterium | reverse complement strand
CCTTATGGAGAAATATCGCATAAAAGACAGTAGAGAGGCCCGCATGCTTTTGGGTTTTGGGTCTGGAGCCAATGCGTCTCTTCTAATTGCCATGAAGCGACCCGATCTCTTCGGGAAGGTCGCCGCTTCAGGACCCCAGCTTAAAAGGCATCTCAGGGCCGACTTGTTCGACCATTTAAAGGGAAAACCTGAACTGGAAATCTGGTTGGGAATATGTTCCTATGAGCAGGGTTCCCCCATGTTGGACAATGATTACCAAAAAGATGTTGATCGCCTGGTAAAGGCATTGGGTGAAAATGGTCACGATGTTCGGGTTAAAACCATTCATGCGGGTTCTGGCTGGGGATCCTGGCGAGCCCCTGGCGAAGACATGCTGAGATTTCTTTTGCCGGGAGCAAAGTAGTAACCTGGTGTCTTAATTAGGGTTTGGCGACAATTGAACCAATTGAAATAGCCTTATTAATTCATGAGTTTATATTAAGGTTAGAAATCAAAATCTTCATCAAAACGGGCCACAGAGCAGGAGAGGATTTTACTGAGGTGGCAGAGGGGCATGCCCGTTTCCGCGCGCCAATGGTTAAATGCATCTTGAACATCGCGAAGACTTTTGAGGCTTGTGGGCGCTTTGGAGACCACGCCAGCTCGGGTAAGCGCTGTGACCACGTCTTGAGTTAGAAGGAACGTGTCTTTTCCCAGAACTCTTAAAACCCGTGGACCCGTAACTCCCCCAAGGCGCTGGCCCCGTTTTTTCATTAAAGCCCAAAGGCCTACAATGTCGTCTTCAGGCCAATGTGCAATAAAATGGGCCATGGAGCCGTGTTCCGCCGCGATATCCAGAAGAAAATGGGCATTGGCCGGCACGGTCATCACCTTTTGGCGGTTCCTAATAATTCTTTCATCCGAAGCAATTGCGTAGAATGCGGGTTCAGGCAGGGCCGCCATCAGTTCCGGCTCAAATCCGTGGAAAACTTCTTCAAAGCCATCCCATTTGTTGGCCACCACCCTCCAGACAAATCCCGCTTCAAATATTGCCTTGGTCATGGCTGATAAGATGCGGTCATCGGAGATGCCTGCCAGTTCCTCCCGGGATTTTGGCTGAGGCAATAAAAGGGAAAGGGCTTCTTCACCGCCCTTTCGTTCAACGGCAATATTATAAAATTCATCGAATGACTTCATTTTCACTTCCTGCAAGCCTGGTTTTTGGGTCATCGCCTCAGTCATCAAGTTCCACGAGATGGCGTCCCATCTTTTCGTATTCCCGCTCTGCGGCTGAAATAAGATGGTTCATCTTAATGGCGCTACCGTCATTTGCTGCTCGGAATGCTGCGTTGACCGCAATATTCCTGATATTGCCCCCCGCCAGTTTCATGCGAGCAAGCCTGGTATAATCCAAATCGTCCACCGGGGTTCGAGTTGGAAAAATACGTTTCCAGATTTCGGCCCTTTGGGTTTCATTGGGGAAGGGGAAGCCAATGAAGAATCTGAGTCGCCTGAGAAAGGCGTCGTCAAGCGCTTCCTTCAGGTTGGTGGTTAAAATAGCAAGGCCATGGAAGGCCTCAATCCGTTGCAGGAGATAGGAAACTTCAATATTGGCGTGGCGGTCGTGGCTGCTTTTTACCTCGCTGCGCTTGCCGAAAATGGCATCGGCCTCATCGAACAACAGAATGGCCCCGCCTGCCTCCGCCGCATCAAAAATTCGGGATAGGTTTTTTTCTGTCTCCCCGATGTACTTGCTGATAACTGTGCTTAAGTCAATGCGGTAGAGGTTTAGGCCTAATCTTCCCGCCAACACTTCAGCCGCCATGGTTTTGCCGGTTCCGGACGGCCCGTGAAACAAAACGCTGATGCCAAGATCTCGTCCGCTTTTTTTGCGGAAGTCCCAGTCTTCATAAACACGAACTCGGTGACGAACCTGAGCGGCTATTTCTTCCAGCAGGTTTTTCTGACGGTCAGGTAAAACCAAATCGTCAAGCTGCGCCGATGGCTCAATACGGTGGGCCAGAGCGTCTAGCGCAGGTTGGAGTTGCGTTCTGCAATAACGCCATAGTCGCTGCTGCGCCAGTTCCTTGGAAAGATTTTCGTCTGGCAGCGTTGCACAGGCAGCGGTGATTTCGGTCTCAGGCAGTTTGAACTGGCTAACCAGAGTGTCTATAACATCCTTCATTCCTTCGGCTCTATTACCCAGGGCTGTTTGCCAGAACTGGCGCTGTTCCGCATAGGAGGAAGCAGATAGCTGCATATGGACACAAGGTCCAGCGCCAACCCTCAGCCGACCTCGCCCTCCAACGATTAGAGGTCCTCCGTCGAAACTTCCAAGAATCTCCAGGACTCTGCGATCATTAGGGGCGCTGTGGTCCAGTTGATCCTCGGTTTCTACATACAATATGCGTCCACTCAAGACAGCTTCTCTGCGCCAACAGCGCAGCATTTCCCTAAGATGCAGAGACTCAGACGGTAATTCCGCTCCTGCTATGGCGAATAGGGAGCGGTTTAGCATGTGGCATGCCAGCCCCGCTACCTTGCGTCTTTCTGCAGCAGTTCCCCCGTAGATCTGCACGTGGGGTCTGGGTTGGGGATTGGGGCCTAAAATATCAACCAGCTCCTTCGCCTGATCCAATTGTCTACTGCTGGGTTCTTCGTTTACAAAAACCGGCTCCACCATGTCCAACAGCTTTTCCGCAAGGCTGTCTTGACCAATGAGGAAGTGAACCATGCGCTCTGGAAGATAAAGCGGGTTGTGGAGGGGACGCAGCCCGTTATCAACTCCCAATAGCATGAATCGTCGCAGTAGGCTGTCTGGTTGGATGACAGAATAATCCGGGTTGGGAAGAATGCCAGCTGCCAGGTGCAGGGTCACAAAAGGGCGGCTTTGGTCATTTGCAACACGGGCGCAAAGGGCTTGCGCTTCCGGGTCCAATTCAACAGCAAGACAGAGCAGGAGCAGGTCTCGTTCGAAGGAACCGAAATGGAATATGCGACATAACAGATCTAATGGACCATTCACAACGGGTACGGATTTACTTTGCCCACCGGGCTCTTCCAAGAATACGCGGATGTAGGCAAGGGCTTCTTCCAAGCTGCCGATGCGGTATTGTTCTGTCATGGCTCATCTCCCTTCAACCACCCTATTTAGGTCGAGTTAAGCCATTATAACCCAAAACTGTGGCAATGAAGCGTCATGATTGAAGGACAAAAACAAGCCCTGATTCAACTCATATTTGCGGCTTTAGAGCCCATTCGATCCGCTTCGCTTTCCAGGGATTTACTGTCGTTGAGCGGCAATCCGTTCACAGACCCAGTTGCCTTGACCCTGCCTTGGGCCTGTTGAACCACGTGCCAGGCCTCGTGAGGAAGGTGCTTGTCCTGGCCAGGCCCCAAGTAGATATTGCTGCCCTGGGTGTAGGCGTGTGCTCCGATCGACTCGGGTTTGGGAGAGTTGCGGTGAACTTTTGTTGACGACATGTCCATGCCCGAAAGAGATTCCATGTTGCTTTTCAATTTATCAGGAAGACCCGTGTTATTGGGTTTGCGTTGGGCTGGTTGTGCGCCGGAGTCGTTGGGAATGGCTGCTAGGACACGCTGAAGAGAGACGCCGCTCCGGTTGCCTTCCATGGGTACAGCAGGCTGATAAGCGGAAGCAGACGGACCTGAAATATCTCGTATAACAGGTTCTACAGTCTTTTTTGCTAACTCATGACTCTTCACAAGCGCCTCCGGTATCACTTCCGATAATCTATATTATTGATTATTGGGAATCTTTTTGCAAGCTGCGGGCGGTTTATTGGTGTTTTTTTCTATTTCCGGCGGAAGATGGCTGCAGGATTGGTGTCAATATTCACCTCCTTCACAGGCTTGGCGGGCATGGGCTGGGCCGAATCTTCGATCATTACGACCGACACTTTGTAAATGAGTGAAAGCGCGTAGGGGACCGAGGGGAAAAAACCAGACCATATTCGAGAAAATTCTTCCAAATTCATGGTCAGAGGCGTGATGTGAATCTCATTGAGTGACTCGGCAAGATCCGATTCTTCCAAATAGGAGCGACCTTGAATGGTGCGTTCCACCGATTTTTTGTCGAAATAGGGTCTAGCGTGCAAATAGCTGACGACATTGCCCATCAGTCTTTGAGGTATAAGGTCGGATTCGTCTCCGTAGAAACTAACCAGGTAGAAAAGATCCAGAGCGATGCGGGGTTTTTTCGCAAGTGTTCTGTTGAATCGGGTTGGCAGATCCTCATTTCGACGGTCAGCATTGGGCGTAACCTGGTAGAGGTATAAGTTGATGGCTGGAGATTGAACCCCGCCTTCGGAGGCCTTCTCAGGGCGGACTGCTTTAACTCTGCAATCGGAGATATCGCCGGGGATGGCTTTCTGTAGTTTAGTCTGAAGCGATGCGGTTACAGCCGCCAGAGATAGATAGTTGCCCAAGAACCCCTCCAAATGCCAGATCATCCATGTCCCTAATCTTGACATAGCGCCTTGGGTTCGTCAAGCATGCATGTTGGGTGTAGCTGGGGTTCACGCGGACAGCTTGTAATGGCTAAATCTTTTTAATAACTCCCTGGGCTGGCTCTGGTATTTTTTATGAAGCGTCTTTTTATCGCTCTTTG
>JBNKOV010000496.1:0-4616 GCA_050294955.1 Holophagae bacterium | reverse complement strand
CGTCAGCGCTGTTAGCGCCGGAGCATGCGTGATTACAGTTTACCTGACCTTAAGGGAGAAGGAGACGCTCGCCTTCTGGCATAAGCGTAGGTCTGGCGTGGTAAAGAACTTCGACTGGAAGAAGCTCCTGGGCGGAAAGAGGCCGACGCCTCACGGACCCATTTACAGAGACACCTTGCTTTTCGCTTACAGAAATGGCGGATTGCAACGCCTTCAAAGCCTGCCTTTTCCTGTGAATATTCTCTGCGCGGAGATCCCGAAAATGTTGGGCTCTGGTCCCGCCACGTTGTTGGGTTTGTCCACCTACTCACTGGAGAAGAAGTTAAAGCCAGGCATGGTCCATCCCAGCTATTCCAGGAAGTTGGGCTTTAAGCCATTTGTGTTCGACGCCCGCAAATGCCAAACACCGAAAGAACTGGCAGACCTGGTTCTGGCTTCCTCTTCCACCCCGCCCTTCACACCTGTTGGCAGGTTCCGGGGCTCTAAACTCCTCGACGGCGGACTGATTGACAATGTTCCGGCTTTCGTAGCGGATGCGATTCCAGGGGTAAAACGCAATATTGTGCTACTCACGCGCCCCTACCCGCCTCAGGCCCTTGGCGTAAAGGAAAACCGCCTCTACCTTGCTCCCGGAGAGCCCACCCCCATAAGTCGCTGGGACTATACGAAACCTCAGCTTCTCGACGCCACCATTGAAATGGGCATGCGAGAATCCGAAACCCACCTGGATTTATTGAACCAATTCCTGGGATAGCCGCCCGGTTACGGCCCCATTTTTTCCTCAAGCGCCCATACTGGACAGTTCGTGGTAGAATTAACGGGGAAGGTCACATTGGGGATGAGGTGAGGTAGGTTCCATAAATGAAACAAGTCCTGCTAATTGAAACAGAATTTTACACCCGCGTTCGCTTGGACGATGAGCTGGGAGCCCATGGTTTTCAGGTGACTTCCGTCAAAAAGATTCGAGACGCCTTTTTCAAGCTGAAGGGCCAGATGTTCAATGTGTTGTTGGTCTCCTACGATCAGGAAATCAATACGGTGCTGCGACTCCTCGCCACCCTTCGCCAGAGCGGGAACAAAATACCCGCCGTTATTCTCGCCAAAAAGCCTACCGAAGAACAACTTATCCAACTGCTTTCCTATCGGCCTCTTGAGGTTGTTGTGAAACCCTACTCCCTGGTCGATCTCATGAAACGACTGGAACATCTATGCAATCAGGATGTCGCCTCATGATCAATTCGAAGGTGCGCGCCCGAGTCATTTCCGTTGAAGAACAACAGGTGGTTTTGGGCGTCTATCTCGAAGGACTCTGGCATAGAATACCGGCTCGAACCGAAGTCCAGCTTCAGCCAGGCATGCGAATTGAGGGCCAGTTGGTTGTACCGCCTGACGGATCACTCGTTCTATTCAAGGTATTTGGCGAAATTACAGAACCTCAGCCGGAGGAACCGGAACCGTCCGCCTCAAATGGAGGCCTGGATGTTGAGGCATAAGCGCGAGGTCAGCCCTTGAGACGCCCTGAAGATAAACCCCAAAAGGCTGTAGGTTTGCGCTATAAACATGGGGAGGATGAAAAACCCTTTGTAGTCGCAAGAGGCGAGGGCATTGTAGCTGAGGAAATTTTAAAGGCCGCAAGGGAGAACCGCATTCCCATTAAAAAGGACTCCGGCCTCGTGGACTCCCTTCTTCGCTTGGACTACATGCAGGAAATACCGGAAGAGTTGTTCTATCTGGTGGCCGAAATATTGGTGTTCGCCTATGAAACCATGGGCCGGGATTTGGAGGACTCATGAAAACCGTCTTGTATCTCGCGAAATCGTTTCGGTGGAAGAGCTGGTCCAAGACTCTCGAACATGTTGAAGAGCAGGATGTTGAGGAAACCGTTCAGGACGCCGTGGTTGTCTTCATTCATGCCGAAGAGGTGGATGTGGAAAACCCCAAGGCGGTTACCAAAATGGTGAAGAACATTAAGTGGCTCGCCAATAAGAAGGGTTTTAAAACCGTTGCGCTGCACTCCTTTACCCATCTTTCCAGCTCCACGGCGCCGCCGGAATTTGCCCAATCATTTCTCAATGCGGTTTCCAAGAGGTTGGAGGATGTGGGCTATCTGGTCCGCCAAACGCCCTTCGGTTATTTCTGTGAATGGGATTTGTCCGTCTATGGAGAATCCCTGGCCAAGGTATTTAAGGAATTCTAGGTAACCCAAGTCGGCGAAACCCCTCGTTTTCCCTTCTGTTGATGGATTCCGCTTAAGTGGATTCTCCAGGATGACGCCTTCTTGCCAAAAGCACACGACGACTTCTGTCGTCTAATAGATACATATCAGCAATTTTTATTTACTATATATTTCGTCAAAAAGACTTGCACAAAACAACCTCCAGACCTACATTAGGAGTAGTTCGAAATTTGGAGGTATCCACATGAAAAAGAAATTAAATCTCGGAGAAATCAAGGTAACCAGCTTCAGCACATCGGTCGATAGCCAGGAAGTAAAAGGCGGACTTCGCCCGATTTCCAGCTTTGAGGGTGTCATCTGCCAAACTGCCTGCGGCGGCGCATGCCCCGAAACCTGGGTAGGAGCCTACTGTTCCACTGAACCCCAAGGGCTCTGCTCCAGGATTTGCTAATACCCGAAACAGGAATCATGACCAAGGTCATGATTTAAAGCGCCTTTCCTAAAATTGGCCGGTTGTTCCTCCCGTGAAAACCGGCCAATTTTCTTACCGGGCACAGCTTGCAGCAAAGATTAAATCGTTTTTTTTGGCAGTTTCAAGCCGCCCATGTCGCGTTGTATGTAGGCGCAAGAGCCTAAAAAAAAACCAAACAGGAGGCGAACAATGGAAAAAAAGCTAACCCTGGGAGAGGTAAAGGTAAAGAGCTTTGCCACGGCCCTCAGCAACAAGAGAGCCCAAGCAATTGAAGGCGGCAAATACACCGTGACCTTTGAGGGCATGAACTGTAAAACGGAATGTGGAAACGCATGCAACGACGACTCTTTTAATTTCGGCTGTTTCACCACTCCCCAATTCGGATGCAACCCCGAGAACTGACTCAAAATTGGCCCGCGCCCTTTGGCCGGGCCGCACTATTTTTGAAATTGGTTGAAAATTGGATCGCCCCCCGCCCCCGTCATCGTGCTAGGATGTGGCATGCCGCTTTGGCATAAGAGGGAGTAATGGGTCGCATACGTGTATTGCCAGATCATCTGGCCAACCAGATAGCAGCGGGAGAGGTGGTTGAAAGACCCGCCTCCGCATTGAAGGAACTGATCGAGAATTGTTTCGACGCCGGGGCAACATCCATAAGGATAAGCTTGGAAGTAGGCGGCAAGCGCCGAATCCGAGTTGAAGACGACGGATGTGGAATGGACCGGGATGATTGCATGATGGCCATGGAGCGCCATGCAACCAGCAAGCTCACCCGAGCGGAGGATCTCTTCTCCATCCGCACGTTGGGCTTTCGGGGCGAAGCGCTGCCCTCCATCGCATCGGTGTCCCGTTTCACAATCGAAAGCAGAACGGCACAAGCCGAAACCGGCGTGCGAATAAAGATGCAGGGCTCCAAACTCGTGAAAGTAGAAGAGGTTTCACGCAATCCTGGAACCTGCGTTACTGTGGAACAACTCTTTTTCAACATTCCAGCCCGCAAGAAATTTCTGCGAAAAACGGAAACGGAACTCGCGTGGATGGTTAACCTGGTTACCCAATACAGCATCGCCCATACCGACAAACATTTTTTCCTGGAGCACAACGGCAAGGTCCTGATAGACGCGCCTCCCGTGACCAAACTTGAAGAACGCATCTACCAACATTTTGGCAAGCGCATGTTGGATGAGCTGACCCCAGTAAGCGAGGAGCGGGACTGGCTGAAGATTCGAGGCCTGACATCCACGCCCAATCTATTCAAAACCAGCCGAATGCATCAGTACCTT
Organism: Holophagae bacterium; assembly: GCA_050294955.1. GTDB lineage: Bacteria > Acidobacteriota > Holophagae > Acanthopleuribacterales > Acanthopleuribacteraceae > JBNKOV01. Next base: position 685 of record JBNKOV010000496.1, on the reverse strand, counting down.
TTCGTAAACGGAAGATTGGTGAAAGACCGGGTTTTAAATCACGCCATCCAGTCCGCCTACGAGGGATTTGGCGAGGGAAGAGTTTATCCCGTGGTGTTCCTGTTTGTGGATATGCCGTCAACCGAAGTAGACGTAAACGTTCACCCCGCCAAGACCGAAGTAAAGTTTATTCATGGCGATTTTGTCCACAACGGGGTTCGAGACGCCCTGCGTCGTCCCTTGCTGGAACGCAAAATTACAATCCCCTACCGCTTCCGAGAAGCCTACCACGCCCATCCCAGTGGTGAACAACCCAGGCAAATGCAACCGCAGGGGCCTCCACCGCCAGGTTTTGAAAAAAGGGATCCCTGGTCAAAACCTCCGACCCAATCCGCGCTGCCTGGCAATGCCGCTGTCGCAGACACGCCGCTGTTCGGGGGCGGACCCCAGTCCCAACCCCGACCATGATCAGCAAGGCCAACACCACCAGAATCAACCGGGAGAACCCACGCCCTACGAACGGTTTCTGGAACGCAATCGGGACTTGATCCAAAACCGCAATTCAGACCAGGCACCCGAGCAAGGCGGACAGCCCACCCAAAACGGGCAACAAGAGGCAGTGGAAACCAATCTGTTCGGCTCCGATCCAAAGCTCAGCCTGCCTATCATCATTGGCCAATTCCGAGACAGCTATATTCTGGCCGAG
>JBNKOV010000495.1:0-4622 GCA_050294955.1 Holophagae bacterium | reverse complement strand
TTACCCCTGCCACGAACGCAGAAGTTTGGCTTATCCAGGGTGATGAGACCATTTACACCTCCAATCCTCACGCCCATGCCACGGCAACGGTGCATTACTATCGGCAAGGGGGCGATTATACGGGCTGGGGCCTGCATCTGTGGGGCAGCGCCATAGATCCGGCTGAGGTCACCGCCTGGAGCACGCCCAAAAGCTTCACGGGAAATGACGCCTTTGGAAAGTACGCGACCATCGATTTGGTGAATTCGGCGCTGCCCATTGACTTTATCGTGCATAAAGGCAACGATAAGGATACGCCCAACGACCGGGCCTTCACTCCCAATCAGAGCCCAGAAATCTGGTTGATTCAGGGAGATGCAACTGTTTACACCTCCAATCCCAACGGCGGGCCGCCCTCAGGTTACGCACGCATCCACTACCGCAGGGGCGACAGCAATTACACGGGCTGGGGCCTGCACCTGTGGGGCGATGGTTTGGGGGCCGGTGAAGCCACCACATGGCCGTCGGTGAAGGCCTTCGGCGCATCTGACAGTTATGGGAATTATGCTGACGTGGCCATTTCCGACGGATCGAAAACTGTGAATCTCATGGTTCACAACAACGGGAACCAGGACGTGGGAGCCACCAGTTTTGTGCCCAATACCGATGGTTTTGAGGTTTGGCTGGCCCAGGGTTCATCATCCGTCTATACCAGTGAAGCTGCTGGGCTTCTTGCCTCTCAGAAGGTGTATGAGGCGGCGGCTCGATGGGTGACCGCAGATACCATTGCCTGGATTATGAGTAATGCGAGTGCTTATCAATACACGCTTTACGCAGATCCAGACGGCGAGGTTTATGTAGACGGCGACACGGTGACCATGGGGGCGCAGGGCGTATCCTACAGCCTGTCCTATGGGGGCGATTTCCAGAGCATGGACCCGGCCAGTGAGTTCTACACGCGGTTCGCCTACTTGAAAAACCATGGCTTTTCCAAGATAAGCGTGCCGGCCATGACGGCGCAACAATTGGATGCCGCGCTTCAAGGTCAATTGGTTATCGTTGCCCGAAGCGGCTCTACTGTTGTGGGTGCGACAGCATTGCAGAGAGCTGGGGTGCTGGATGAGAATTACGCCTACGCTGGCGACGATCTGGGCGTGACCTTTTCTGGGGGCGCGCCTACCCTAAAGCTATGGGCGCCAACGGCTAAGTCGGTAAAGGTGCATATCTACCCCGATGGAACTTCGGCGTCTATTCAAACCCAGACCATGACCGCTTTGGGTGACGGGGTTTGGGCCGCTACGGGACCGGCCTCTTGGAAAAATAAGTACTATTTGTACGAAGTAGAGGTTTTCAGCCGAACCCGGGGCGAGGTTGCGCATAATTTTGCTACGGACCCCTATTCACTGAGCTTATCCGGAAATAGCGGGCGGTCTCAAATAGTGGATATGAACGACGCCGCCTTGAAGCCTTCCGGTTGGGATTCTCACGTGGTGCAAGAGCACTATCCCTTTGACGCCCCGGAAGATATGACCATCTACGAGCTGCATGTGCGAGATTTCAGCATCTTTGACGCGTCGGTTCCTGTGTCCCAGCGAGGCACGTTTAAGGCCTTCACGCAAACGGCGTCCACGGGCATGCAACATTTAATTGGCCTGGCTCAATCCGGGTTGACCCATATTCACCTCTTGCCGGTAAACGACATGAAATCAGTGAATGAGGACACCGGGACTCGGATCGACCTCACGGATAATATTGAGGAATTGTACCCCGGCCACATCCAGACGGGTTCCACCATTCTCTCCGTCCTGGAATCCATGGACTCGGATTCGGACCAGCAGCAGGCCATTATGACGGACCTCCGTGGAAGAGACGGATTTAACTGGGGTTATGACCCTTACCATTTTATGGTTCCCGAGGGCAGTTACGCCACCAATCCCGATGGGGCGACTCGGATCCTAGAATTCAGGGAGATGGTGCAGGCCTTGCACGCACAGGGCTTGAGGGTTATTCCGGACGTGGTCTTCAACCATACCTACGACCCTGAAATCTTCGAAAATGTGGTTCCCGATTATTACTATCGTCTGAATCACCAGGGCAATATAGAAAACAGCTCATGCTGCCCCGATACGGCGTCAGAGAACCTGATGTTTAGGAAGCTAATCGCAGACGCTCTGGTTAAATGGGCGGTCCACTACAAGGTGGACGCATTCCGGTTTGATCTCATGGGCCACCTCACCCGGAGCGCCATGGTGGCGGTTCGGAGCGCGCTGGATCAACTTACCTTAGCCTCAGACGGCGTAGATGGGTCCGACATCTATCTGTACGGCGAGGGTTGGGATTTTGGATCCTTGCGCTGGTTATTGCCCGATGAATCGGCCTACCAATTTGGCGTGGGCGGCATGGGCATTGGCACGTTTAATGATCGATTTCGCGATTCGGTTAAAGGCAAGGGTCAGAATCCAAGTGAGTTATTTGTGGACGACGCCTTCATTACCGACAAAACCGCCAACCGAGATCAGGTTCTTGGCGCGATGCGAGGAACCTTATGGGACTATTGGGGTTATACTTCCGATCCTCAGGAGTCCATCAATTACCTGACCGCTCACGACAAGGCCACCTTGTGGGACCATCTCCTTGCAAAGGTTGGGTCTTACGCCAGTTTGGATCAGATGACCCAGATGCAGAATTTGGGAACGGGCCTTGTGGCCCTGAGCCAGGGCATCCCCTTCTTCCACGCGGGTATTGAGGTCTTGCGGTCCAAGTCGGGTGATGAGAACAGCTATAACTCAGGCGATTGGTTTAACCGCTTGGATTACAACTACCTGTCCAATAATTGGGGCAAGGGATTGCCGCCGGGCTGGCAGTCTGAGAACCTGGAAGCCTGGGATGATTGGTCGCCCTTATTGGCCTCGACGCCCCCTGCTGGCAATTCGCACATCACGGCGGCTCTGGATCATTTCCAGGAGATGTTGGAGATCCGCAAAAGCTCGCCCCTGTTCCGACTGAGGACCATGGGCGAGATTCAAAGTCGCGTCAGCTTTCCTGCAAGTATCTGGAACGATGCGACCAATGCCTTCGATGGCCGGTTGGTGGTCATGAAGATCACCGATTTCACCGGCACAGATTTGGATGGCAATTACGAGGTGATTTGGGTTTTGGTCAACACGGCCTGGTCTACCTGGCTGAATTTCTACGATGAAGACGTGAAGCGGTCGGGTTTTCAACTTCACCCCATTCTGCAAAACACGGCCAACCCCTATCTAAAGAGTTGGTTAGATGGATGCTGTATGGGCGCAGCCCGGGTCACCGCTTTTTCTGATCACAGTCAGGGCGGTGGGAAAATCAGCGTGCCGCCGCAGTCCATTCTGGTCTATGTAGCCCCTTAATCTTTAACCAGGTCGCCATGGTCAAACCATGGCGGCCAAACCAGATGGCAACCATGATATCCCTGGTCTGAATTGGGACTTTCGACCGCTTTTTAATGGAATCATCCTCATCCTCCCCTCGGCGTAGGGTTAAAATCAGGAAAACCGGGGCCTTTTAACAATTAAGCTTCGCTAAAGCAGGGACACTTGCTAGAATGTGGAATGAAAGGCGATGCATGAATCGGCACGGCGTTCCAGAGCGAGCCTGTGGTCCGATAGTTGATATAATCGGAGGATTGGATGAGTTACGAATCACGGTTCCAGGAATTGCAGGAACGGGAAAGCAAAGCGTTGCAGGGCGGCGGAGAGGCTCGGGTTGCGCGTCAACACAAAGCTGGCAAGTTAACCGCTCGCGAGCGGATCGAGTTGTTGCTGGATCCTGGAAGTTTTCAAGAGCTGGACCGTCTGGTGGTTTCCAAGCGCAACGATTTTGGCGTGGAAGAGGAGCCTTGCATTGGAGACGGCGTGGTGTCGGGTTTCGGTACAGTGCATGGGAAAACCATCTACGTTTTTGCCCAGGATTTTACAGTGTCGGGTGGTTCTCTGTCGGCGGCCAATGCTCGTAAAATTGTGAAAATTATGGATCTTGCCATGAAGGTGGGCGCTCCCATCGTCAGTTTGAACGACTCGGGCGGGGCCCGTATTCAGGAAGGCGTGCGGTCCCTGGGCGGTTATGCTGATATCTTCTTGCGGAACACGCTGGCTTCAGGAGTTGTGCCGCAAATTTCCGCCATTATGGGACCCTGCGCAGGCGGCGCTGTCTATTCCCCGGCCATTACAGATTTTATCGCCATGGTGCAGGACACGTCCTATATGTTCGTCACCGGGCCGGATGTCATTAAAACGGTGACTCATGAAGAAGTGACCAAAGAAGAGCTGGGCGGGGCGATGGCCCACAATAAAACGTCGGGCGTGGCCCATTTCGCCGTGAGCGATGATCGAGCCTGTCTCGCGCTTATCCGGGAGCTGCTTACCTACATGCCTTCCAACAATATGGAAGATGCTCCTAAAGAGCCGTGCAATGACCCTATAGATCGGTCCAATACGGCCATTGTCCAACTCTTGCCGGACAACCCCAACCAGCCCTACGACATGAAGGAACTGATCCAGAAGGTCGCGGACGAGGGGGATTTCTACGAGATTCAGAAGGATTACGCGGGCAATATCATCACCGGCTTCATCCGGCTTGAGGGTCAGACCGTGGGGGTGGTGGCGAAC
>JBNKOV010000494.1:0-4619 GCA_050294955.1 Holophagae bacterium | reverse complement strand
CAAAGGGTGGAAAATCATCCCCTATTTAAAGATCGCATCACCACAGAGGCGGAAGGGGTGACCCAAGCGGGCGCAGAAAAAAAACGAGCCCGGGATGATGCTGCAAAGCACCGCTCAACGCTTGATCAGAAGAGGGAAAAACCTGCACAACCCGAGGAAAAACCTGCACAAGACGCCGAAAAACTTGGCAACCCGAGGCAAAACATGACCAAGACGCCGCAAAACCCGCACAGCTCAGCGCAAAACCTGCACAAGACGCAGCAAAACTTACTCAAGCCAGGGTTGCGTTTCCACAAGACAAGGACCATACTCAAAATCATAGGGTTATGCCTTTTTACCACAATACGCGCCAAAAGCATTTTTGGGTCTGTACAAAGCATTGTGTAAGTTGATTTCACCCGGCTGGAGCCAACCTCTTTGTCCTTAATCCGCCCAATTTTTAAAATCGCGCCATGTTTAAAACGGCTTGTATTAATGGTTGTCCAAAAAAAGAAAACCCGGAATGACATGGGCTGGCGCTGGAGGTTGCCAGACAATGCATTCCGGGTTTCTAAACGGTCCCTATTGAGCAGCCGCTAAAACTAACGGCTTTCAGGCCAAAATCAACTCATAACTTCACGCCCTTTAAGAACAGGTAGACCATGAAGACCTTCCGACCGCTTGTCCAATTCTCTTTGAAGAGCTTTTTAACCGCCTCTCCAAATTCGTTTGGGGATGAATTCGGAAAACTATGGACGCCTTCGTTGGAGTCAAAGTACAGACGTTTTGACAGGTTGATGGCTACAATGTGGCCGCCCGCGCCAGTGGCGTTTGTCCCGGTTTCGGACCACCAAAGCAACTGCCAGAGCCAACCCCTCTCAATTCGCCTGACCAAATCCTTGTGATCCTGGATCTCAAAGACCCGGTCCCCATGAATGATCCCTGGATAAAGCTCACGTAATTTATGGACGAACTGTTCCGGTTTGGGGATTTGGCCCGTTTGGTATAAGGACTCTCCTAAAAAATTCCAGAGAACTTGGGTCTTGCGAAGGGCGACATTTTGACTTGGCAAATTGCGATGGTCTTTGACCCCATCGGGCATGGCCGAAATCTCACAACCGCTCTTGAACCACTCCATGCAATAGCCGATACAGGCGGTATTCCCCGAATCGTGTTTGGTGTTTCCATCCCATTTTTGAAGTATCATAACCCGAACTCCTGGAGGTCGATTGTTAAGGCGTTAATTCAGGGCTTGCCTATAATTTTTTCAGTAAGGGTCTTAACATGCGCCTCATAGGGGGATAGTGAATAACCCTTCCGGAAGCGGAAACGCTGCTGGGCCTTGGGGTCATGAGGGTGACTGGATTCTGGAAGCGCGCTTGCCATAGCTGGTTTATTTGCTTGTCATGTTTGTCCCAATCATACTCTTTGTATTCCCTGGGCGATACTTCACTTATTAAATCCCGAACACCTGGATTACCCATCATTTCCCCTAAATGCATGGATGAAGGGATGTGCCACATGGGCAAACCTGGAAGAGCTGTGTCATAACCCTGGTAGCCCTGTAGGAAACGCCGTTTTAACATGCTGTTGAGCATGCCGGGCTGAGAATAAGAAGATTCGGTCATGGCGCCTAAGAGCAACCCCATCCTGGCCTCCTGGCTTAAAAAGGGTCCGTTGAGATCCAAGGCGCGGGCGAGGTCGTCGAAGACGATATCGGTCATGCCCCGTTTGGTGCTGCCGCCGATGTCGCCATGCACGCCGATGAAGGTTTCTCCTGTAAATTTGGTGCCCGGGGACATCTGCAAACTCAGGGCCTGAAAACAGGGTCTCGCTTCATGGATGGATGTATATAGCTTCACATTCTCGAATAGATCAGGGATTTTGATGGATTGGGGAACCCTAAAGGATCCAGGGACAGGATCTAGGAGGGTTAAAGACAAGGAGCCTTTGAAATCCGCTCGCTTCAGCTTTTTGCCCATGCCTTCGGCGGCCATGGCAATGGCAACGGCGCCTCTGCTGAACCCTACCATCTGGATATCGTCAACGCCATCTCGCATCATTTCCATGGCGTGAGCTGTGATCTCATCGGACAGGTCGGAGATTCTTCGGCCCCAGATGGTTCCGGCTGTCCACTCGTAAAGGTAATCAAGCATGAGATCTGGCTCGTCTGAAAGGGGCTGGCTCCATTCAGGAGAATGAGCCGTTAGATCCTTGATCGCTCTTCCCGTGCTGCCCACGCCGTCTAAACAGACCCAGCGCACGCCCGACATTTTGGCTCTTCCGGCCAGTTTATATATGGTTTCGTTTTGCTGTGCCGCATCCTGGCTGGTGCCATGAACAAAAATAATGCCTTTGCTTCCCATGACGCTTCCTCCATCGCTGTCGTGTTCTTATCTAATACGCCGCCCGGCCTGGTCTCAAGCTCGTCGCCGCGAGATCTTCGTGAATCCATGTGTGGGGTCCAGATTTCCGCCAGAATCCGGGCCGGCCGCTTCAGTTCACCCCACGGACCTTTCGCGCTTGCTATTACTGGGACTCGTCTTCCTCTTCATGGTTGATGAAGAAGGATTCCTTGTAACGAGACCGGTCATCGAAGCCGGTAATGGTTTCCTTCAAAAGCTCCATGAGCGACATCTCGCCCCAGCGAGAGACCCGCTTCAGTAAATAGGGCGTGGGGCTGTGGGGCTCTTTTTCCATAAGAAAATCGGCGACTCGGTCCAGCAGAAGGTAGGCCTGTTCTCGGGTGAGAATGGGCTGGCTGGGGTCCATGCCGGTTTGCGCTTCCCCCGCCTCCGCCAATTCCAGATCCATTGGGGCTTGTTCCTGCGGCGATTCGTCCTGAATATTTCTTTCCTTCATGATGCTCACCACTTTTCGCAAGCCCTCCTGGAGATGGTCGCGAATTTCATGAAGGGGCGGGGCCTGTTCCCCGATTTTCTCTTCCAGCGCTTCGTTCAACTGGTTCAGGGAACCTTCGGCCCGCTCAAACAGCACAAACAGGTTCCGGTAGAACTCAGGGGCGGTAGCTTCCACGCTTTTGTTGAACTGAAGCAGGGTTATGGCGTCGCTCTCCTCTTTCCCTGTCTGCGTAATATCGCGCAAGACCCGTTCCCAGTCCAAAAGAGAGCAAACCGGGATGTCCCCTTGGGTTGGCCAGGTCACGGGCTGGTTGATCAGGGCGCGAGGCAACTTGTTGGCCAACCAGTTGAAGAGACCGAGACGGTGTTCCAGGTCGCCGTCGAGGGGGCGGGGATAGAGTTCATCCCAGAAATGTTCCACCAGGCCGCTCAAGATGAGAAACGCTTCGTGGGCGCCCAGCAAACCTTTCTGTTGCACCAACCCTTCCGCCAGCCAGACCGCGATCTGAAGATCTTTAGAGCGCTTGATCAGCACCTCGGTTCCCAAGGCGACCACCTTGTCCCAATCCGCCTTCTTAAGGGGCCGCTCCCAAACGCCTTGGGGCAAGCTGGGGTCATCTTCCTCCCTGGCTTTGCGCATCTGGTCGAATACGGCGTCATACCTCAGGCTTTCGCCGCCCGGGTCTTTCCCGGGAATGGGACTGAGGATGGCTGGGATATCGACGGGGATGGCGCCTTGGGTGGACAGGTCGGCGTTGTGTTGATTTGCTGTCATCGGGTTTCACCATTCTTGCCGCTTGCGTTGGCGGTGGTATCGGGTTGGCTCGGTGCGTCAAAATCGGGGGCGCTTCGCGGGAGATCGGGCAGGGCAATGCCCATATTGGCGCCGCTCTGGGAAATGGAAAGATACACCACGGCGGCCGTGGGCAGGTCGCCCGGCGCAAGATTGGGCTGGGATTCCAGAGGGATTTCAAATCGGAGCAGGTTGGACGGTCTCCCTGTCGTTGGGTCTCTGGGTTCCTGATGGCGCGCTATAAATCTGAAGAAGCTCCAGGCGTCGCCGTAATTGAATTCTGCGGTGACGCCATCCGTCTCATACCAGGGATCGTCGTCGCGGGCTGCGGGTCTGGTGGGCGCATTGCGAGCCCAGCGCAGGGTGAGCGTTACCGGTTCGTTTAACCTCCAGACTCCCGCCGCCGGCTCCTTGTTGAGAGAGAATGCCCGATCGCCAACCCTCAGCGACCACTCAATAATCTGGTTGCCCAAAACCTCCGCTTCCCTGTTGGCCCGCATGAGAACGCGGAACTCAATCCGGCCCTCTTCGTCGGGTTCCGGCTTCAGGAAGGGCTCCAAGAAGGCGGCGCTAGATTCCACTTCCTGCATAAAACCCAGGATTCGCTCGGTCTGAACATTCAACGTATCCTCGTATTCAAGAGCCTCCTTGAGCGGGGGCGCGGCATTGCGGTAGGTGCCAAAAAACCTTTCCAGTTCAACCGGGGCCAGGCTTTCGGGCTGGTTGGGATCCGCAAAGGGGAAATGCCTGGCCAGGTCAGCGTTGAAGCCGTCAATAACCTGCCTGGTGAAATTGCGCCTCAGGCCATCGTAGGCGTTGAGCCGTCTCTGGGTCAAAATATGATCGCAATGGTCGTGCAAGGCGCGCTTGACCCGGTTGATCTTTTCGAGAAAGTAATTGCTTGAAGGGGGGATGTGGGCGGTCAGCTTTTGATAGCTTTGCAGATTGATTTTCCCAAATAATTTTGAGCTAGTTGAATATATAGA
>JBNKOV010000493.1:0-4637 GCA_050294955.1 Holophagae bacterium | reverse complement strand
GGGAGGACGAACTCGGGCGATTTTGTTTGGATTCATGGGGGCTTGCGCATTTTTGTCCATGTGGATCTCCAATACGGCGACCGCTATGATGATGGTCCCTATTGCGCTTGCTCTGGTGAATCGCATGCAGGGGATTATGCAGGGTTCGGATCGGTTTGCCCGAGGCATTTTCCTGGGGATAGCCTATGGTTCGTCTATCGGCGGCGTGGCGACCCTTGTGGGCACGCCGCCCAACCTGATTTTTGTGAGAGTGTTCAGCCAGAGTTTTCCAGACGCGCCTGAAATCACTTTTGCGAGTTGGATGATATTTGCCCTGCCCTTTTGCGTTATGTTGTTGTTAGTTACCTGGGGTTGGCTGGTTTATTTATACGATCCGCCAGAGAAGACAGCGGTGGTTGGGGGCGCTTTTCGCGAACAACTCCGGGAGCTGGGTCCCATGAGCAGTGAGGAAAAGGTTGTCGCGGCAGTTTCCCTTGTTATGGCTCTCTTGTGGTTGTTCCGGGGGGATCTCAATCTGGGGATTTTTACCATACCGGGCTGGTCTGGATTATTTAAAAACGGGTCCTATTTCAACGATGGAACTGTCGCCATGGCCTGCGCTCTGGCGCTTTTTCTGATTCCGGCTCGGTCCGGCGGCGCCGTTTTGGATTGGTCAACGGCTTCCAAACTCCCCTGGCATGTGCTGCTGCTATTTGGTGGTGGTTTCGCGCTGGCAAAGGGTTTCCTTGATTCGGGCCTGTCTCAGTGGTTTGCCGATAAATTGCATGGGGTGTCAGGGCTGCCGGTGATTGCCATTGTTTTGGTGGCCTGCCTCCTGATTACATTTTTAACGGAGTTGACATCCAACACCGCCACATCTCAGATTTTCTTGCCAGTTATGGCGGCCCTGGCTGTTTCTATTGGCGCGCCAGCCCCGGTAATCATGATACCGGTGACCATGGCTTGTTCCTTTGCGTTTATGCTGCCGGTCGCCACGCCGCCCAATGCTATTGTGTTCGGATCTGGGAAAATAGACGTGGCTGACATGGTCCGAGCCGGTCTGGTTCTGAATTTCCTGGCTGTTGTCGGCATCAGCCTGTACACCTGGTTGGTTGGACCTTATTTGCTTTGAGTTGTCAAGGTGGAGAACGCGAATCGTAAACCCTCCTTACTCGAAATTCTCTTTATCTTTTCTGGTTTGGATGGGAGCTGTATTGCCTTTTGATAATAACCCCAGATAGCTACCAGCTAGCGCGGGCACAATTGTCCCTTGATTTGTGAGGAGATTGAGTAATTTGTTATCGGTTGTAAGCTGACCAGCAAGAAAATCGTGAAAAATACTTCCAGAATTTAGACCTGGAATATTTTCACCGAGAAATTTCATCACCACCCCTTTTTCACCGGTCAACCAATTAGTAGAATTTGCTTCGCCCACATTTGTGCAGGGAAAACAATTGACAGATCTCCCATCAGATTTATCACTTACGCCTTTGCCAGGCGCCCAGGTTGTCTCCATTTGCAGAATTTCTTTGGCGGAAAGTTCGCGAGGGTTTTCCACACGGAAGCGATACTCAACGTAAGCAGTAAAAATAGAGTCGATAGAGCCCGCGCCCAGGTTAAAAAGCAAACTGGATTTAAAGTCGCCACCATCCAGTTCACTTACTGCTCCTTTCACGAAACTACGTGCGCCAACTCTGGCAACTTGCATCCCCACCCGAGATGAGAGAGAAAGCGGGGGCTGGCCATTGGAGATTCTTACTTCAGGGGCACTCTTCAATTGATTAGGCAAAACTTGATCAATTCCATATAGGGCTGCACCACTAATTCCGCCAAGGACGCTGCTCCGGAGTCCCGAACGCAAAGAGTCGCCAACGCTCTGTCCTGCCAACAGGCTGCTGGCAAAGGACGAGCCAAAGCTGAATGAAGCGCCGTAGAGGATGGATGTTCCCAGGCTTGTTGCAGCTGCTCCAAATGCTGCTTTGAAGCCGCTGGCAATCCACAATGCGGAGCCGCCTGTAAAATAGCCAGCAGCAAAAGCGATTCCAAGCTTGACGATGTCTTTTATTGAAAAATACCCACTTGGATCGGTAAGTGAAAGGGGGTTGTTGAGGGCATAGCTGTAGCGGTTCAGGCTCTGAGTAAAGTCCGGGGCCTGAATGAAGGGATCTGGTGAGAGGAAACGTCCGATAACCGGGTCGTAGACACGACCATTCATGTGAATCAGACCAACTTCGTCCAGCATTTCATGATCGGTAAAACCACGGTCAAAGCTGCTTTCAGAATTTGGGTCAGCCAGCCAGGTGTTGGGGTCACGTCGCGCTCCCCAGGCGTCAAAGCTAAGAGTTTCAACAACATTACCCTGCTGATCTGAGATGGTTTGGATGGAGCCTATATGATCGGAATGAAAATAGGCGTCTTCCCCAGTTTCACCATTTTCCAAGGTATAAACAGCAATTCGCTGATCGTTGGCGAAGATAAAGTGGGTGTCTTTCTGAAGGCCGGCAGTACGCTCCCTTTCGAAGATCCCGCCAATGTAGGTTTTAACATTTTGAATGACGCCATTTTGAAGCGCTGTTTGTTGGAACCGCTCCCTTTTTGGGGAATATTTGAACTGTAGGGCTTGGTCTAGTTTAACGATGCTATGTGGCTTATTATAAGATGTATAGAGAACGGCCCCATTGTTGCTGCCAATACGATTCCCAGCCAGGTCATAGGAGAAGACATTTGCTTTTGGACCCACAATGCTGGTCACTGCGTGTGGACCTGCATTTCCACCTCCGTAGGTGTAAACGCCAACATCAGAGCGAGATGAAATATTGCCCAGGGCGTCGTAGGTCATGTTGACGGTAGGTTGGCCAGCAACCGTGGCGCCAGTCAGGCGATTCAGGTTGTCGTAGGTGAAATCCTCGGTTAAACCTTTAAGAAGATCCCGTCTTTGGGTTAGGTTGCCAATTGGGTCAAAGCTGACGGCGATATCTTGGATGCTTCCCGTCTTAATGCGCTCCACCCGACCAGTTGTATCCGTATATGTTTTAACAGTTTGAAGAGAATTTCCGAGCAATGCTCTCTCCAACTGTCGTCGTGCGTTGACCTGTGTGGCTTGCCAATATGAATGGCCATCAGATCCTCGCTTCACATGTTCGAGATATCCAAAATTGTTGTAGTGCATCTGCACTGCAAAACCCGTAGGATAGGTCAAGCTCTCCTGGCGGCCATATTGGTCGAATTGGCCTGATGCCGAATAGTGAACCCCATCAATTGTGGTAATGGCTTCTGCCTGGCGGCCCAAACCATCATATGAATACCGTTCGGAAAAACCGTTTGGACCCAACACTTGAGAAAGCTTGCCAACGCCATTTTCAGCCAAATCAAAGGTGAACAGGCTCGTGCCTTCTGGTTCAGTTCGTTCTGTCATTCGGCCCAGAAGGTCATACTTAAAGCTCATGGCGCTACCATCAGCTCTGGTCTGCTCTACCAGTTCGCCTATGGCATTGTAGGAGTAGGTCTGGCTTCCCGTGTCAGGATCGATCATACTGGTCTTATAACCTCGAATATCATAGGCTATTTCAGTTTTATTTCCCTGAGAGTCGGTCATTTCAATGAGGTTGTCCGCGCTGTCATATTTGTAAAAAACACTTTGCCCGGTATGATCGGCGCTCTGGAGTAATTTTTTCCTCAAACTGTAGACGCTGGTGTTTTGCTGGCCCAGAGGATTCGTTATAGTGGTCGTGAGGCCGTCATAACTTGTTGTGGTGGTGCGAGCGCCGGGAGCCGTGACGCTTGTGGCCCGTCCGATCGTGTCGTAAGAGAAGGTCGTAAATAATGGTGTGTCCCCCTCAAAATAGGGTTCTGACATTGCTGCTACCTGTCCTCTGGAATTGTAGCTTGTATCGACAAAGATTTTGGAGCCATTGAAGCCAATCGTCTCCTTCCTAATTTCACGATTCAGCAAATCATAGTAGGTGATGACAGGCGGGGCGCCAGAGGAATCTTTTCGAATATAGTATTCGCCGTTTGGAGGACACCCAGCATTACAACGTATGTAGGCGGTTCTGGTCAGGGTTCCGTCGGGACGACGTTCCAGAGTTTCACGGCCAAAACCATCATATTCCCAGGAAGTCTCAAGGTTGTTTGGGCCAATTACTTGAGAGAGTTTGGCTTGAGTGTAATCTCTGGTTTCGTTTTGACCCAGGGCATTTATACTTTCAACAACAAAACGATTTCGGTTATTGTAAACGTCGGTGTGAGTTCGAGGGGCAATATCAGCGCCATTTACCGTGGTGGTTAATATGTTGCCAAAGCTATCGTGGGTATAGGATTTCGTTAGCTCAAAAGCAAAGTAGCCGGGTTCAAAAATCTCTTTCGTTACAGCATTCCGAGTTGGGTGATATTCATATTCAGATACCCGTGTGATGACAGGCGTTCCCGGTGATTTCTTGTCGGTTTCGGTTCGGGTTAAACGCCCGAGTAGCCAATCGTCGATGTTGTCTCCATAGCTGTTTCGAGTCTCCCTAGTGAAATCATCTGAAGTTGTGGCTGTATCGGGGTCAATGGTCAGGGTGCTTTGGGTGAGGTTGCCATAATGTGTGTGCCCATTTGAATGAGCGACATTGCCGTCGAAAATGCTTTCTAATATCGTTTTACTGGTGAGGGCGCCG
>JBNKOV010000492.1:0-4639 GCA_050294955.1 Holophagae bacterium | reverse complement strand
GGATAGTCCATCCCTGCCCGGCAACATGATGTCTACAATGAGCAGGTCGTAAAAAGTGTTCTGACCATAGGCCAGACCGTCGATGCCATTGGCTACGTGATCTACGCTGAAACCTGCTTCCGTTAAACCCTTTTTAACGAAATCGGCCACCTTGGCGTCGTCCTCTATTAGTAATAATCTCAATGTCTGCCTCCCCGCCAGGCATGTGGTAGAACTTGTCCGGACCCAAAGATCCGGACCCGATCTATCGAGAGCGAAGCTGTTTTAGTTTTTCCTGAAGCCTGCGCCACTTTTTTTGGGTAAAACCAACATGGCTGTACACCACTGCGCCGCTAGAATCCAAAATCATGGTAGTTGGCATGCCGGGCGGATCATAGGACTCCGCGAGATGATGACCGCTGTCCCAAATCACCGGCATGGTCAGCTTGAGTTTCTTTACCATCAAGTCCCTGCCCTCTTGGGTGTCGTCCACGCTAATCACAACCACCTTGATATCGGGATTGGCGTTGGCGAATTCCTGGATATGGGGCAAGGCGCTCCAGCAGGGTTTGCACCAGCTGGCGGCGAAATCGATGATGGCGAAGCCGTCCAGGTTCTTGAGATCATGGGTCTTGCCAAACTGATCCACCGCTGGTCCGGCTGTTAAGCCCAGTGCGATGAAGAAAAGAAACGCTGTGTATTTTCTCATTAGAACGACCATCCAAACCCGAAGGATAACGCAAAGGCGTTCAAGCCATCCTCCCTATCGTAATAGGTGGCTCGAAGATCCACTCGGTCGAAGTACCTGCCGTTAAGGGCGTAAGATGTGCCCAGACCATATTTCATGCTGTCAAACTCGCTGATGTCGTTGTCGGCTGTGTAATAGGGGTCTGTTGCGCTAAAGGTTTGAGGCTTCCCGTAATAATCGGAGCCCGTCTGTGTATGATACCGGAAAATGGGGTATAACCAGGTCTTTTTCCCGTATGGCAGCCGAAAATGAGGCTCCAGCTCCACCGAATGAGCCTGTACGCCAAAATCGTCGTCGTAAATGCGGTAGTAGGATCGCAGGATGACCTTCTTGCTAAAAGCATGGTTCAGGGAGAACCGCAAGGCCGTGCGCCTCCTGCTGTCGGGGAGCCGCTCCGCCACATGTTCGCCCGTATCCAGTATGACTTCCTGGAATGGCGACGAGAGGAACCCGGATTGATTGCTGAGGTAAAGCTCAACGCCCGCAACGGTTTTGGCGGAAAGAACCTGGGTGAAATTTAACGAAAAGTCGGTGGTGGTTCGATCGTCGCCGCCCTGGTTGACGCCGTCAATATCGTAGAGGTCGATGGTGTCGGAATAATGGTGGACGAAGGCTGAAAGCGTGGTGTTGTTTTGATTGAAATTCTTGCTCCAACCCAGGCCGCCGTTGACGGACGTGTAGTCGTATTCCTTTGAGAATCCAAGGTTAAAGGTCCAATCCGAGCCGCCCATGCTTTTGGTTGCGCTGAGGGAAGTGAACACGCGGGTGTCCACCTTCGAGGCGCTGCTCAGGTTGTCGTCCATGGCGTCGATGGACGCGGAACTGATGTTGTCGGCGCCCAAGGTGGCCGCCAGGTCCCAGCCCGATTGCATCTGGTACTTGAAGACAAAAACAGGGGATGTGGACTGGAGTTCCTCGGAGCCAATGCCGCCGGTAACGGGCGAATGCTCGCCGTCCTGGTCGTAATAACTGGCCAGAAAATCCACTTGCAGTCCTTTTTTTCCGTCCTGGCCCATCAGGACGGGGGTTAAGAACAGGCCAAGACAAAACATGCGTATCATGAACATCCGCAGCCACCTCCGGACTTGCCGCCGTTACCGCCAACCGCGCCTTCGCGGTACACTTCCACGTTCCGCTCAAAGCGGTGAAGGGGACAATCGTTCAACTGCATGGGTTCAAGGGCCAGGGTCTCTTTTTGCCATGGTTTCACCTTACATGCGCTGAAACATACAGTAGCCAAAATGAGGGCGGCCAGCATCATGCGTAATTTCATAAAGAATCCTCCGTGGGTTCCATCTCGTTTTGTATTTGTTTGGAGTAATAGACCTTGCCGTTGACATCGACAAGGATACATTCAATGCGTTTCAAGCCATTTATAAGCGCCATCCCTTTTTCTGGACCCAACACGAAGGTGGCGGTGGCCAGGGCGTCCGCCAGTTCCGCGTCCGGACAGATAATGGTGACGCTCACCAGCTCGTGAGCGGGGTAACCGGTTTTGGGGTTGATGATATGGCTGTAGCGTTTTCCGTCCACCATGATGAATCGTTCGTAATCTCCCGAGGTCACAACAGCCTGCTCGGTGAGTCGAAGCCTGGCCATAACCCGTTTCTTCTCCCTGGGATGAGCAATCGAAACCCGCCAGGGCTCACCGCCTTCATCCAAACCAAAGGCCACAAGGTCGCCGCCGGCATTCACGACGCCGCCCGTAACGCCATAGCTCTTGAGGATGAAAACAGCGCGGTTGGCTCCATAGCCCTTGCCAATACCGCCAAAGCCAATTCGCATGCCCGGCTCTTTTAAAAAGACCGTCTGCGACTCGGGGTCCAGGACAATGTTCCGATAGTCCACATGACGCAGGGCGTTTTGAATGGCTTGAGGATCTGGGATGACCGGGTTTACAGCCTTGAAATCCCATAACTTGCCCATGCCTGCAAAGCTGATGTCGAACGCGCCTTCCGTGAGTTGAGAAACCTTGAGAGAACGCCGGATGAGGTTGAACAGCTCGGGGGAAACAGCCACGGGCGCCTG
The DNA here is from genome assembly GCA_050294955.1 of Holophagae bacterium. Taxonomy (GTDB): domain Bacteria; phylum Acidobacteriota; class Holophagae; order Acanthopleuribacterales; family Acanthopleuribacteraceae; genus JBNKOV01. The sequence goes on along the minus strand of JBNKOV010000492.1, from coordinate 1,884 downwards.
GCCCGCCGCCCGGTTAATTCGAGCAGTTTCCGAATCATCTCGCCAGCTTGAAATCATCAGCTCCAGGCGATCAATCTCCTTGAAGGCCGCGTCAATAGCGGCTTCCGCCGCCTGCTTGTCTTCGTGAACGGCGGTGATTTCGAAGGGCGAGCCCATTTTGGCCAATTGCTTTTTCACAGTATGACCTTGCAGGCTCATACATGCCAATAACGCCAGCAGCCCAATTTTCAAACCTCACCTCCAAACAGAATCACCCATGCATATTATGGGTTTTCGTCATAACCCCTACCTGACCTTAACATTACAAATTTGTCATGTAGGGATTATGAAGTCTAAGCTGTTTGAAGTCAAGCTGGTGTGAGCTTTATTTTTCTTTCGGCGAAAACAGGGCGCTCCAGACGACCCTGGAACGCGCTGTTATGGGAAGCGCCTGTTATAAAGACCCTTGCTGCGTATTGTTCACATTGAGGATGAGGTCGGTCACATCCACCTGGGCCGGCCACATGGGGAAGAGCGTTTCCAATGGCGGAAAATCGGCGCAGGCCGGTCCGCTGCCGGAAAGGAGGATATCGTCGATGTACCAGCCATCCCTTGTCTGGCTGGTATCGGTTGTCATTCTAAACCTGATCTTCACCTGGCTTTGGCCGTTCAGGGCCGCCATGGGAAGCTCCACTTGAGACCAGCTATTCTCCACGCCGGTATAATCCACCACTTCGGTCCACGAGGCGCCGCCATTCAGGCTATACTCCACCTGACCGTAGTCGTAACCGCTTTCCAAGTTGTAATGATGCCAGAAGCTTAAAACCAGGTTCTCGTAATCGCTGAGATCTAGAACTGGCGAAGTAAGGGAGACATCGATGGAGTTCGCATAATTGCCGCCGGGGCTGTCGGTCCAAGATGAGGCGCCCTGATGGGCGCTGGAACTTGTGACGCCCCAAGGCGCGTCAAGGACCCAATCGTTGAGTCCAGCCTCTGCATCCTGCTCCACTGCCGCGCAAATGGGCTCCAAGGAGAAGTTCTGGGTGAGGACGGTAAGATTCTGGGCGTTCAGGTTGGCGACGCTTTCGGGAGAAAAGCCGTCTGCAACGGCCTTCACGTCGTAGGTTCCCTGAGGCAACATGAGGCTGTAAAACCCGGTAGTCGGATTGGAGGTGGTTTGAAACTCACCGGCCGAAATCACCGCCTCAATGGGGCTGTTGTCGGATGCGCTTTGAATGAGACCTTCAATGCGCGGCGCGGTGTTGGGATCCAGAATGTAAAAGAAAACAGCCGTGGGCGCGCCTTGATTTCCATCGACATCTTCGCCCACAACATAGAGGATATGACGTCCATCGGCCAGGCCCGTTGTATCGAAAGTGGCTGAGGCCAATTCAGATACGCTGTCGAATGCGCCGTCTACCGCCGACATTTGGATGGGAACCGCGCCCGCATCCCAGGGCGGCGTGTCGATAAAGCACAGGCCTCTCTGTATGTTCTGGGTGGGCTCTGTACCGTTCTGATTGTTGTATCGTCCATCGATTAACGTAGCTTCCACCGACGCCTGCTCGCCCGGAGCAACGGCGCCCGAGGTCATGACCGGGCTTAAAACGTCGGGGCCGGCTGGCAACAGATAAGGGGCGCGAGTTACCTTGGCCGCCGCAAGCAAGGCCTGGAGGTTATCGGGCAATATCGTGCTTTCAAAGGTGTTGCAGCTCTGGAAGAAGGAGGTTCCAAGCTCAAAGGTGAGGCCGGGAATGCCCAATTCGCCGTAAGCAAAATCGTCGGTCGTTCCATCTGTGGGATAAAGGCCCACGGATTGTTGGGGATAATAGTCGTTGAAATAGGCCAGCTTACGGCCCAGGGTGGTGAGGGCGGTTCCGTTGGGCGCCGGGTTGTCGCGATGGC
>JBNKOV010000491.1:0-4675 GCA_050294955.1 Holophagae bacterium | reverse complement strand
TTTCAAGATGCAAATGGGCAAGAATGCCTGAATCAAAACCAAAGTTGGCAAAGATCTGCAGATCCCGCTCGCGATCAGACCACTGCATTTGGGGTTGCGGGGGTTGGGCGACCACAAGAATCAGGCCAGCTACAGAACCCCCCCTTTAGATCACCTGCCGGGCCATTTCAAAAGCAACCAGTCCACCAAAAGACCAACCACCAAGACAGCATGATCCTTCGGGCTGAACCTCAAGCTTAACCTTCAGATAGACCCACCCCATCTCTTCCACGCTTTCCCTAGATTCCTCATTAACCTCCAAACCTCTCGCCTGGGGGGCGTGAACGGCAGAATCCCCTTGTTTGCAAATAGCATGAGTCTGCAACCTCGCCTCACGCGACCCGCAACAGTGAGATTTTTCAGGGAACTATTCACGAATCATTTACTTATATCTATAATGCGCTGAAATGGCTTTGCTATAGGCGCGCTGAAGTGATCCATGGAATTGAGCCGGCCACGCCTGTATTAGCACAGCGCTCAGCTTCGGATATAACGTATTACAGGATCCATAATGATGGTCATTTTACAGGACCAATGGCGCTGATCTTTATATTGCATATCATCAAACCGACTGAAAATATTCCTCATAGCTATGTATCATTTGTTTTGTGAAAACCCTGTGACTTGTAAATGTAAAAGAAAGCGACTTGATGATAGAAAGTTGCAAATGGGATTGACCTCTAAATCTGATTAAGATAGTATTTTCACCAGGATAGATTCTTACGGTTTTTCAAGAAACCTTTTGACTGAGACTACATGGTTTTTGAGGAAATTATGGTATAAAAAGAAGGGAAGCATGAAAGTTTTACTAATGAATATGCCTTTTGCTGACCTTAACAGGCCATCTATAGGGCTGACACAGTTGGCGTTCCTATTGGATGGGGGTGCGGACCTACTGTATTTAAATCACGACTTTGGCGTATTTTTTGGGACAAATGTCTATCGTTATATTTCCGCAAGCTATATTACTGGACTTGGCGACTGGCTTTTTCGCGGCATTGCCTTTCCCGATGCGCCGGATAATAAAAATAAATATTTTAAAAGGCATTTTCCACGACCCGATAAAGACGCTATGCAAATTATTGGTGTGTTGGAATCGAAACTGCCTGATCTAGAACAATTTCTTAAAGAATTAATCGACAAGTACAACATTCTCAGTTACGACATTGTGGGTTTCACCAGCATGTTCTCCCAAACGGGACCATCCCTGGCCATGGCAAAAATTTTGAAGGAAATGAACCCGGAAATGGTGACGGTCATGGGCGGCGCCAACTGCGAATCACCCATGGGTGGAGAACTCGTGAAACTAACGCCTCAACTGGATTTTGCCTTTTCCGGACCGTCGTTGGTCTCGTTCCCGGAGTTTGTGAAACACCTGGAAGCGGGGAACACAGAGGCTTGCCATCAGATGAAAGGTGTTTTCTCTGCGGAAAACGCGGATTCGGTGGCGGCCAACGCACTGTTTGGCCAGGATCGACCCATTGACGAGACGATCCCTCTGAACTACGACGGATTCAACGAAAGTTTTGATCGATGTTTCCCAGGCCACGGAGGCGGCAAAGAGTTAACCTTTGAAACCTCACGGGGATGTTGGTGGGGACAACGGTCTCACTGCACCTTCTGTGGACTGAACGGGGAAGGCATGTTCTACCGTCAAATGCAGGCGGACGTAGCGATTGAACAGTTCAATAGCCTTTTCAAAATGTCGGACAACTTCCAAAAGTACTCCTGCGTGGACAACATCCTGCCCAAGGACTACACCACCAAGGTGTTCCCCAATCTGGACGTGCCTGAGAATATTGAAATCTTTTACGAGGTGAAGGCAGACCTTTCCCAAGACGAGATGAAATTGCTCTCCGAAAAAAAAGTGAAGTGGGTCCAGCCAGGCATTGAAGCCCTGAACACCACGACACTTAAACTGATGAAGAAGGGCTCTACGGCGTTCGGCAATGTGAACTTCCTTATGAACTGTTGCCTTTACGATATCCATCCCTCCTGGAACCTGCTTGTTGGGTTTCCCGGCGAGGACGAATCCATTTTCTCAAAATACGTAGAGGACATTCCCAAACTCTACCATCTTCCGCCGCCCAGCGACGCCTATCCGGTACGCTTCGACCGGTTCAGTCCCTACTTCAACAAGGCGGAAGAATACGACTTGAAACTGAAGCCTTATGACTTCTACAAACTGGTATACCCATTTGAAGCAGCGTCCGTTGAAAAGGTGGCTTATTATTTCCTTAATTATAACTTTGGGGCCGCCTACAACAAGGCCATGGTTCGATGGATCACCAAACTCCAAGCGGCCGTGGCGGAATGGAACCGTCGCTGGAGCGTTCGGAGCCGGATCTTTCCGGAACTCTACTTTGCAGATTCAGACCAGCCTGATTTGATTCACGACACCCGCAACGGGCGTTTGGTGAAGCATAGGGTGAGCGATCTGGGTCGGCGGATCCTGAAGACCATGAATCGGGCCACCGCGATTTCTTCGATTCCCAAGAAGCTGGGAGACGTGGACTTGGAGGCGGTGGATCTGGAAGTCAAGAAACTGAACGCCAAGAAACTCTTGTTCTTCGAAGGCAGCCGTTACTTGAACATGGTTCTTCCTGAACGGGGCTCGCCCGCTTTACGACAGAGAGTGCAATCTTGTCAGTAGACTGGGCAATCGCCCAACGCGAAGCTTTCGCGGAGGGATTCATGCTCTCCCCTTGGTGGTAGACCATGAAAAAGATTTTGATATTCGCATTGATGTGGAAACGGTTTCCATCGGTTCGTGGTCGTTTCTCCAGCAGCTTCTCAGCGGCGGAGAGGCATCCTTCTAAGGATCACGGGTCAGAAATTCGGGTGTTATATAAGATAGTACTTTAATTAATCGGTAAAACAGCGTGGTCCCCTGGCAGGGACCTTGATTGCGCCTCTAAGGAACATGATCATTCAGGCTTTTAAGGAAGGGGGATGGAATTGAGCTATGTAGACACCAGCGGAGCGAGTTCTCTCGGTCAAATTCTCAGGATTCGAGCCGCTTCCCAACCCGATCAAATAGCTTTCACCTATCTTGCCGAACACGGCGCTAGCCCCGAGTCCATGACCTATGGTGAACTGGACGCAAGGGCCCGATCCCTGGGGGCCGAACTGCGTGAACGCTGTTCCGAGGGCGTTCCCGTGGTATTGTTCTATCCTCCCGGGCTGGACTTCATCGCCGGATTCTGGGCCTGTCTCTACGCCAACGTGGCGGCAACCCCTCTGTACCCTCCTTCTTCTCGCGAAAAGAACATTCGAATCCGCCATATTTTTGAGAACTGTGAACCCGCCCTGGCCTTGACCAACGAGAGTCTGCTGCCCCGCATTCACAAGCTCTTCGGCGACTGGGAAGGCGAAGCGCCAGAAGTGCTCGCCACCGACCAGTTAGCCGCTAAAACCATGGATCCCGAACAATACGAACGTCTGGACGACGTCGCCTTCATCCAATACACGTCCGGCTCTACAGGCTCCCCCAAAGGCGTGATGATCACCCATCGCAATCTCTTTGAGAACCAGAAGGTGATTGGTCAGGCCTTTGCCACCACCGAGAACGACCTATGCCTGAACTGGCTGCCGCCCTACCATGACATGGGCCTCATCGGCAGCATCCTTCATCCTCTGTTTATGGGTTTCCCCTCGGTGCTCATGAACCCGACAACCTTCATTCAGGATCCCTTGAAATGGCTGGAGTTGATCAGCCAGTACAAGGCCACGGTGTGCGGCGCCCCCAATTTCGCCTGGGAAGTGTTGGCTTCCAAAGCCGACGATCCCCGAGCCTCTCGTTGCGATCTCAGCTCCTGGCGCATCGCCTTTAACGGGGCGGAACCCATTCGAGCGGAAACACTTGAACGTTTTTCCAAGGCTTATGAGTCCCGAGGTTTTCAATCACATAGATTCTATCCCTGTTACGGCATGGCGGAAGCCACCCTGTTCATGACCGGCGGCTCGCCCCAAGCGGAGCCAATCCTTCAGAAAAGAAGCGAATCGGAGGAAGACGACAGAGTCCTGGTGGGCTGTGGCCGGGTTGCCCAGGGTCACCAACTCCTGATTGTGAATCCGGAAACCCGAGAAGCAGTCGCGGACTGCGGAGAAGGGGAAGTCTGGTTTGCGGGTCCCAGTGTCGGTCAAGGCTATTGGGGCATGGAAACTTTGTCGAAAGAGATATTTAATGCAAGCCTTGCGGACGGGAGCGGACCCTGGATGCGTACAGGCGATCTGGGGTTCCTGGACGGCGACGAGCTTTACATTACAGGCCGCTTGAAAGACATGATCATCATTCGGGGTCGGAACTACTACCCCCAAGACCTGGAATTCTGCGTTCAGGAAAGCCATTCAGCCCTGCGCCCCGACTCCGGCGCGGCCTTCTCAATCGTACATGATCAGGAGGAGCGGTTGGTTGTGGTGCAGGAAGTGTCCCGCACCCATATCCGAAAACTGGACGCGCAGGCCGTGTTCGCCGCAGTACGCGGCGCAGTGGCTGCCGAATTTGGATTACGCGTTCACGGTCTGGTCTTGGTGAAACAGGGCGCGGTCCCCAAAACCTCCAGCGGCAAGATTCGTCGCAGCCACTGCCGCACCCTTTTCCTTGAAGACGTTCTGAAAGTGTTGGCCTCGGATA
>JBNKOV010000490.1:0-4681 GCA_050294955.1 Holophagae bacterium | reverse complement strand
GTTTAATATTCTGGGATCGGTCATGGAACAACCCACGAAAAGGATGGGTTGCTGAATGAAAATCTGGTTCAACTGGTTCTTGAGGAATTTGTACTTCCTGGCGTACTTACCGTAGGATTTCCGAGACAGCACAAGGCTCTTGTAATCGTCCGTTCCGCCATGGATCTTCATAATTCGGTTGGGTTGCGCCAATTCCTGATTGCGGTCCAGGGTTTGCACCACAAAATCGCAACCCCCTTCCGTAAATGCATGTTCCAGCAAACAATCGTAATTGGTGGTGACCACCGAGGCGAAACAACCCGTTTTATATAGCCGGGCGGCTGAATGATGCCAGGATGTGGGTGGAGTGCTAGAAGGAAATAACCGTGAAAGCAACGCAGAAAGGGAGCCCTCCGATTCAGAAGCCACATAGGTGTCCGCAATTTCATCGTAAGGCCGATCCGTTGGAAGTTCCTCAAGAGCATCTTCTCTCATGGCCTCAACCAAATCCCAGGCCGTGGGAAATCCGGCAGCCACAGACATGCCAGCCCCAACCCAGAGGGCAGGTTTGCGATTGAGCGCCTTCGCCAGTATATCTAAGGTGCAGTCCAAGGACTTCGGATGCGACGGTTCCATCCACTCCCTCCAACCTGAGTTGAGCTGTATTCTAACACAAGAAAAATAGACGAAAAAATTTTTTCCATCTATCTAGGAAAATACATCATCGCTCTTGGTCGCCGATACTTCGCCGCTCTGGTTTCAGGCACGGTTTTATATCCATAAAATGCCCGTCTCCCCTCCTCCTTGGGGTATAATGGGCCTGGGAGTTATGTGGTTCGCCACCTCGCTACAGCCCAATTCCCCCTTGGAGCTGATATGAAATTCATCCACCCACACATGCCCGTAACTGTTTTAGACTTTGAGACTACCGGGCTCAGCCCNAAAAATGGGGATCGGGTTATCGAGGTTGGCGCGGTGAAGGTGCGCGGGGGACGTCCCGCTCAAACCTATCAGTCTCTTGTTTATTACACAGACCGCCTCTCACCCCGCATCACCAACCTTACTGGCATTCGGCCCTGGGAGCTGCAAAAAGCGCCGCCCGCCGAAGCTGTGTTCCAACAACTCCTGGATTTTTTGGGCTCCGATCTGATCGTCTGTCATAACGCGGCGTTTGAAAAACGCTTCTTTGCTTCCGAGTTGGAACATACCCGCTTAAATACACGCCAGCTCAAATTTGCCTGCACCTTGAAACTGGCCCGCAAATACCTCCCTCATGCGCCCAACTACCGGCTGGAAACCCTGATCAAGATCCTGCAAGTCCCCATGCGGAAGCCGCTCCACAGGGCTTGCAACGACGCCCTGGCCACGGTTCCTCTCTGGTTGTTGCTGTCCACGCTTTCCGCCGAGGCCAATGGGGTTGCGGCAACTTGACAGCAACGGGAAAATGAGACCATAAATGTAAAAATATGGGGTCGCCTCTAGAACCCGACGGGGAAATGGGGCTATACTGTGCGGACGCCCTTCCGGGTAGAACCCCACTGGTTCATGATACTTGTTAATCGGAGATCCCCCCATGGCCCTGCCGCTGCACCAGAAAACCATCGCCATCCTCAAGGAAAATCCCAATCGCTTTTTCACCGCACGAGAAATAGCTCAGGAAACCGCGAACCGCTGGCCCGATGACTTCAAAAAGAAACGGGCCAATCCCCGCTTCTCAAGTAACCATGAGGCGCTTTCCCAGGTTGCGGCCGAGATTGGCTCTCGCTCCAAGGATTTAATGGACAAGGACGCCAATATTGTCATTAAAGCGGAACATCGCCCCAAACTTTTTGGCTATGTGGACGCCAAGCCGGATCATTATCTAGAGGAGTCGCTGTATCAAAAACTGGCGGTTTTTGCGCTCGGCGAGTGGGGCCTTCGCTGCATGCGCATCGATGAGAAACGCAGCAGCAACCGAAGAGATAAAGGGGGGAACCGCTGGCTGCATCCCGATGTGGTTGGCATGGAAATGGTGGACAATCAGTGGAATTCCGAGGTGCGGCTCTGCATCCAAAAAGGCGGCCATCGCGTGGTGACCTACTCCTTTGAAGTGAAACGAACCTTAACCCTGGGCAATGTACGGGAGTGCTTCTTTCAAGCCGTTTCCAATTCCTCATGGGCCCATTTGGGCTTTCTGGTTGCAGCCGAAGTGGATATGGAGCGCGTGGGCAGAGAGCTTTCCATGTTGTCGGCGCTCCACGGCATTGGCGTAATTGCCTTGGATCGCCATGACCCGGAAAAGAGCACCATCCTATTGCCCGCTCGATTGCGTTCCGACATTGACTGGGAAAGCGTGAACCGCATTGCGGTGGAGAACCCGGATTTCCGCGAATATGTGGTAGCCCTGGGAGGCTACATTGCTTCCGGCGTTCTCGCTCATGCCCCATGGATGGTGAATGAAGATTAGGTCTTCAGGGCATTGTGATTTCCGGTTTATGTCGTTTAAGTTCTGTGAATTGGATAAGCTTAGTTATTGGATTCTGAGTTGGCGGGTTGGGCGTTGGGAAGGATCTTAACATCATTTTCCCCACGGCTGAAACCCGGTCGCCAGGTTTTGCGAAAACCTTTATGGGCAAGAGCGTTGGTGGTAAACCGCCGACGCGTCGCCAGACTTGTACTTCTCATTCTATGCATCTTACATCCTTTATCTTTCAACTTTGCGTGTATTGTCCACGCAAGGCATATTGTGGTCTCTGTTTGTCAGTTATAAATGAGGACCATGTCATTTAAACTCTATATATAAACGTTTTTAAGAAGGTAAAGTTATGATACGCGGGGCTCAAGATCCGAGTCTGGATTTGGAAAAGGGAAAAACAAGGTCACCGTGGCGCCCTGATTCAGGCCTTCGCTGTGAAGCTCAATGCTGCCGCCCAGCTCCTTCATGGCGTTGGCGCAATAGTGAAGCCCAAATCCCTCGTGGCCCTTCCTTGTGGTAAAACCCCTTGAAAACAACGACTTCTTGCATTGTTCCTCAATACCGCCGCCGTTGTCTGAGATGGTCAACACAACACCCTCGGGGACCCCTGATATGGTGAAGCTCAGCTCCGCATTTGGCCCGTTATCCGCCATCGCTTCCACCGCATTTTTGAGCAGGAAGAAGATGATGCGCGAGAATTTGGGGCGATCAATGAGCACGGGCGCCACGGGCTGGAATTGTTTCTTCAAAGTCACATTCTCGATGAGATAACCATTTGCGGTTAAAGCCTCTTCCAAAAACTCAGCGAGATCACCGGGCGCTTTCAACCATCCCCGTTGATGCAAATAAGCCTGTTGCTCGGCCAGGGCCGCGACAACCATCTGAACAAGGTCTTGAAGCTTATCGCCTTCAATCCTGATATCATTCAACTTATTGGTAAGGCTCTTGTGGATGCGGTCCAAGGCGATAGGCACCTGGTCTGTGTTCAGGTTGCCCTTGAAAACAGCGGCCAATTCATGCTCGTGATCTCGAAACAAACCACTTATTCGCTTAAGGAAGTGGAGCGTGCTCTCGTCTGCCGCCAAATCCCCAATCAGGTGGGCCGAGGTTCGAACGCTGTTGAGCGTATTGCCCATATTATGCAGTATCTCGCATGCAATATCGGCCATGCCCTCGGCGTGGGCCGCTTCCAAGAGCTGATTGCGAGCGCCCACCAGCTCACGGGTTCGCTTGGAGACCTTAACCTCCAACTCCCGATTGAAGGCGTCCTTTAAACGCTCCATTTCCCGCATCTGATCCAAGGTCTTGCGCTGGGATTCCAGCCTGATGTGCATGTATCTCATATACCAGCCGATCATACAGAGAAGAAACAGGATATACAATGCATTGGCCCACCAGCTTCGCAGAGGCGACGGGGGAATGTAGAAATCGTAATGGGCCACGTCGGACCACAGGCCGTCTTTATTACTGCCTTTCACCTTAAAGGTATAAGAGCCAGGATCTAAGTTGGTGTACACAGCGGTTCGATTTTGAGCCGTGGTGGTTTTCCAATCGGGATCAAACCCTTTAAGCTGATAGGCATACCCATTCTTGGCCGAGGCCGCGTAGTGAAGCGCAGCGAAGCGCCACTCCAGAGTTCTGTTTTTGTAGGAAAGCCGGGCCAGCGGATGCTTGGTTTCACTGTCTGCAAAGTATTGATTCATCAGAGGCATGGGGAGATTGTCCACCTCAAAGCCCGTGATCATGATTTGGGGTTTTTGGGTGTCAATGTTGATATCGACCGGGTTAAAATCGATGAGCCCGCCCGCGCCGCCAAAGTGGAGCCGCCCGTTTGCGCTCTTATAGCCGCTGTTCATTCTAAAATCCACAACGGCCAATCCGTCGAAGCGATTGTAGTTTTGAAAGCTGTTGTCTTTTGGATTAAAACGGGATAGCCCGTTGGGCGTGCTCAGCCACAACCTGCCATGACCGTCTTCCTGAATTTTGTAGATGGTGTTGCTGGGCAAGCCATCCTTTACATAGAAGCGGCGAAAACTCTCGCCGTCCCCATTCATGCAGTTCAGGCCGCCCGCGGAGCCAACCCACAGGCGCATTGAGCTGTCTCTGAAGATGGTGAAAACGGCGCTGGCGCTTAGATCGCCTGGGTTTTCTCCCGCCTCGAAGTGAATGAAATGGCCCGGTTTATCCAGAGACATTCTGCTTAATCCGCCGTTCCATGAGCCGACCCAAATATAGGGACCGATGGCT
>JBNKOV010000489.1:0-4694 GCA_050294955.1 Holophagae bacterium | reverse complement strand
ATAACTTCTTCCCTGTTCGGACATCATTAGCACCGGGTCACCGGGCTGCCAAACGACATAGTGTAGCTTGAATCATCCGGGTTTGCCAGGATATTTTGGCTATTTAAGCCCAATCCCGGGTCCAATTTCCGGGTCGTTGGACATGGTAACCGTATTGTGAGTGGCCTTTGTCGGTTTTTTGTTGGGAAATTACCAAGAAATTTGGCGCGATTGGCCGGAGCCATTGCGTTCCGGGCGGTTGGCGTGCTACATTAACGGTTGACCCACGCATCGCTTTTGAAAAACAGAAACGGTTTGGGTCCAAGGTGTTTAACCTGACAGTATTCGTTAGTCTGGCAGTCCATTTTAGGCTTGGTCAGGATCTTGACCCCGTGAGGTGTTGGTTATGGGATTGATTTCGGCGGCAGTTTCCTGCACGCGCTTTAATGTGATAAGTCTACCGGAATCGCCGGAGTTTGATTTGGTTCCCTTTCGACCGATCATGCCGGGCTCTTCCATTCGAGAACGCGAAGGGTTTGTGCCATATGAGCCAGATGCCCCTTACGAAGCAGGGGCCAGGAAATGGGCTTTCAGGGTAAGAATTGATAAGGTCACACTCGACGCCACCGTGCTGCGGGAACGCTTGAAGGAGCTGGTGAAAGCCGAGACGGAAGCGGTTGGTCCGCCGTCTCCCAAAAATCGCCAACGTCTCAAACAACAGGCGGAAGAAGAACTGATGGCGCACCCCATGCCGCGCTCCAAGATTATCGAATGTCTGTTGGACGACACCATCCTATATGTTGGCAGCACCTCCAAAGGGCATTTGGGTTTGGTATTGGAAATGCTCAAGCGTATTGGCGTGGAAGTTGAGTTCAAGGCGCCCTGGCTTGATGCTGGTCAGGAAGAGATATTCAGCGATTTGGTCGAAGTTAAAGAACCAGGCCAATCTCCATGGGGTTGTCGGTTTCTGAAAGAACTGCTCAACGACCCCGACGTTTTTGTCGAGCCTGATAAGGGCAGCGTGAAGCTGATTACCTCCGACAGCGCCAAGGTCTCTCTAGGAGGACCCGTTCTCAATGAGTTGGATCGACTGATGGAAGCAGGAGCCGAGGTCCTCGCCGCCAAGTTGATGATGGGCGAGTATATCTTTGGGTTCGACGCCCTGTCCTATCGGCTTAATGGCCTTAAACTGGACAACTTCAAGGGTAAGCACTGGACGGAGCAGCTAGATTTGCGCATGGAGAAAATAAAAGATCTCTGGCAAGAATTGGACGACAAATATCAGCATCTGTTGGAAAACGACAAGATTACGCCGCCTCCGGTTTGAGTCATGGTTTGGGCGTCCTGAAAACGCCATCCTCAAAGAAGTTGACCAGTACGCTAAAATATAGGGTTGGAGGCGGTCATTGACTCATTTACGCATACTATTTGAAACATGTCTAAACCAACGCTCCGCTTTATTTTGCGTGGATCGGGAGAGCAATTTCCTGACCCTGGTCGCTGAAGACAACGAGCCCATGGGCAGCTTTATGACCCGAGACTTCCTTTTTGGCATTGGTTATGCCAACTCCTTGTTAATGGACGGGTTGAGTTTGCATGAAATAACCGAGTTCGCCAACAGTCTGAAAAAGATGAAAACAGTGGACACCCTGATTGAGGCGAACACTGGGGCGGCGCGTCTGGTGCTCTGTCACAAAAACCAGACCTTGTTCGAGAAGGTGTTTTCGCATCTGGTTGACGCTGAAATGATGGGCGAGAGTTATATAGACGCGCTGCAGGGCTGGAAGATCACGCGAAAGAAGAATTCGGTGACAAGAGCTGCTTTGGAGCCTATTCTGGTGAGGCGCAATGAAACCCACCATGGCCAGATCTGTCGCATTCGCTACGGGACCACAGGCTCCGGCGTCCTGTTGAGAGTGTGGGAGGGAGACAAGCTCATCTTAGAAAGTCTGGGCCTTTTTGCTCAAGCGGTTGGCAGGGGCAATACTTTGATTCCCCACAAGCCGCCCAGAGGCGTGATTCGTCTCAGCCCCTCGCTCACGCCGCTTTTTGGCGCTCCCCTAATCTTGGAAAACCATAAAACCAGGGTGTTGGAGGATCTGGATGATGAGAGCGACATTCGCTATACCTTAAACAAGGTGGAAACCCGAGTCACCACCTTCAAGCAAGCGTCCTCCCCCGGATTTCGGGTCACTGTGCGCATTGACGGCGAGCCCGTGGCTTCACTGGTCCGAGATCACGACGAAGGCGGATTGGTTTACACCCTGCCTCAGGCTATTAAGCGAGCGCAGAGCCTGCTAACCTGTCTCCAGGGCTGGGAACTGGCGGAGAATGGGAACATTTTCCGTTCTAATTCGTAATGTGCCTATATGCCTATTTTGGCGAAACATAGATCATCCCTCATTTAGAGGCGACTAAATTAAAGGAAACATAATGGGCGGCAGGTAGAAAATGAATGGCAGCGCAAGTTACAGTCAGGCGTCCCGTTAGGAGAGAGAAACGATGAAGATTTTGAAGAGCTTAATGATCGTAAGTTTATTGTATGGCGGGGCTTTTGCCGCAGAGAACGGCAACTGGCCCGGCTTCCGTGGTGAAAACGCGAGGGGCGTTGCCGAGGGACATGAGCTTCCGGTTAATTGGAATGTAGCCTCTGGGGAAAACATTCTCTGGAAATCTCCCGTACCCGGGTTAGGACATGCGTCCCCTGCAATTTGGGGGGATCGTATCTTTGTTTTAACAGCAGTGGGCGAAAGAGAGCAAAGCCTGAAAGTTGGTCTGTATGGCCAGATTGCTCCTGTGCAGGAAGTTGGCGCCTTCAAATATCAGATCTTGTGTTTCAACAAAAAGACAGGAAAAAAGCTCTGGGAAAAAACGGCCTATGAGGGCGTGCCCAAAGTGAAACGGCACACCAAGGCCACCCACGCCAATTCATCGCCGGCAACCGACGGAAAGCACGTGGTTGCATTTTATGGGTCCGAAGGTCTCTATTGTTTCGATATGGACGGAAACCTATTGTGGAAAAAGGATTTCGGGTTATTGGACTCTGGGTTCTTCTCCATGCCGGGAGCCCAGTGGGGCTTTGGCAGTTCCCCTTTAATTCATGATGGTGTCCTCTATCTTCAATGTGATGTGCAGAAAGATTCCTTCGTAGCGGCCTTCAACGTCGCCGATGGCAAGCAATTGTGGAAGACGCCTCGGGAGGAAGTGCCAACCTGGGGCACTCCAACGCTGATGGAAGCTAACGGTAAAATGCAGTTGGTGGCGAACGGGTTTAAGCATATTGGCGGGTACGACGCAAAAACCGGAGAGGAGCTGTGGAAACTGGTTGGCGGCGGCGATATCCCAACGCCAACGCCTGTGGTTGGCCATGATTTGGTTTTTATCACCAACGCCCATGGTCAAATGTCCCCAATTTACGCCATCAAAAATACCGCTAGCGGGACCATCTCTCTTGAGGATGAAGGACCAGACAAGGCAATTAAATGGTCCATCACCAATGGCGGCGCCTACATGCAAACGCCTCTGGTTTACGGCGATTATCTTTATAATTGCAGGGATAGCGGTGTGCTGACCTGCTTCAAGGCTGCCACCGGTGAGGAAGTTTATAAACAGCGCCTTGCTCGCGGGGAAGGGTTCACTGCTTCGGTCGTGGCCGGAGACGGCAAATTGTACTACACTGGCGAGGAAGGCAATGTATTTGTTCTGAAGGCCGGCCCCGAGTACGAACTGCTCGCCACCAACACCATGGATGAGGTGTGCATGGCCACTCCAGCTATTTCTGAAGGGGTCATCTTCTTCAGAACCAGAGGGAACCTTGTGGCTGTCGGCAAAAAATAGGTGAGCTGATTTCCCCTAGATCGTTGTGATTTCCGACAAATCTTTTTCCAGGAGCATGATGCCTTCATGCTCCTGGATGCCCTTGAAAACTTTCTTGCCTTCATATTCGAAGTCCTTGTAAGAGAGTTTCTTTAAAATTTTGAAACCGAACTTGTTGACCAGAATATGCTGAGAAATTGCGCCTGTTGGCTCCGTGACTGCATGGGTGAAACCCCTGTTCTTCACATGGCGGAAAAAGACCTTGTTCATATTAGGCGCCACGCCCTTGCCGGTGAACCCATCTCTGACGGCGACCATGAACAGGTGGATGTATTTGCCGGGAACCACATCGCGCATTTCAAAGAATTGCCCGCCCAGCTCTTCCAGCGCCGCAAATAGCGGCAGGAATTTTGTGCTGAGTCCGGGAATGGGTGGCATTTCTTCTGCCTGGCAGAAATCTTCGGAAACGCGACAGCCAATGATTTGGCCCGTTTTACTATCCCTTGCTACAAAACTAAGACCCTCCTCAGCCAAGGGGGGATAGGCTGCCGAAGCGAAATGGATGAACTCTTTTCGTGTAATCCCCAGGCACCGGGTCATGGGCTCATTTTTTATAAATACATCGCTGATACATTCTATGGCTCCCGCCAGGGTGTTGGCGTTCAACGGTCCGTATTCAATACCATCTTTGGCGAATAAAACGTGCATGGTGGTCTTCCCCCTCAACTGAAAAGATGCGCGTACCTGATGGATGGAGGCGAAATAGATCTCTGGAGAACAGCGCCTGGGAGCGCGTTGAGAAGCCAGAACTGGAATTCACCTTTGCAAAATGAACCAAAAAAGGCGGAATGAATTTGAGAATTTTCTTTTTGTTCAATTCGCATACCCTCAGAAATAAA
>JBNKOV010000488.1:0-4698 GCA_050294955.1 Holophagae bacterium | reverse complement strand
CCCTGGAAGGAGCTGTATCTGAGCGTCTTTGGCTCTGTTGATGATGTTTTGCGTGGCGCCTGGGGATACGCAGAACCGGCCCCCGGCTCTTGCAACAGCGTCTATCTGGCTTGCATGTAGGATCGTGCCCGCGCCAACATGGGCTTGGGGAACCTGTTTTGCGATGTTTTCAATAACCAGAAGGGCCGCCTCGGTCCGGAGGGTGACCTCCAGAACCTTCAGACCTCCCGCGACCAGGGCCTTGGCCATGGGAACCGCATGTTCCGGGTTTTCCACTGTGAGAACGGGAATCACCGGCGCCATTTTCATGATCTCTTCCATTTGATTAAAGGATGCTGTCATGACAGGCCTCCAAATACACTTGCCCCTTCTTCCGCGCTGGACACCGACCCTCGAAACGGCATGAACAGTTCCCTGCCGGTTCCACTTTGGTAGTTGGAAAGATCGGGAATCTTGGCATTTCGGGTTTTCCATTGTTCCTCATCCACAAGGACTTGGAGCACGCCCTGGTTGGCGTCTAATTTGATCATGTCCCCATCTTGCACAAGGGCCAGAGGCCCGCCCTGAAGGCATTCCGGAGTGATATGAATCGCGGCTGGAACCTTGCCCGAGGCGCCCGACATTCTGCCGTCGGTGATGAGGGCCACCTTGAATCCCTTGTCCTGCAATACCCCTAACGATGGCGTTAATTTATGCAACTCCGGCATGCCGTTGGCGCTCGGTCCCTGGTAGCGGATGACCGCCACAAAATCCTTCTCCAGTTGACCTGCTTCAAAGGCTTTCAGGAACAGGTTCTGATCGTCGAACACCACCGCTGGAGCCTGAACCGTGCGATGTTCTGGTTTTACAGCCGAAATTTTAATAATTGCCCGACCCAGATTGCCCTGTAATAATTTGAGTCCGCCGTCTGGGCTGAACGGCTTCTCAAGCGGAGCCAGAACTTTGTCGTCCATGCTGGTCGCCGGACTGTCGCGCCAGACCACCTTGCTGTCATCGATAAAGGGTTCCTGAGTATAGGCATGCAATCCCTGGCCGTAAACCGTGGTCACATTGTCGTGGAGATAGCCCCCATTCAACAGTTCTCTGATGAGGAACCCTGCGCCGCCTGCTGCATGGAAATGGTTTACGTCGGCCAATCCATTTGGATAGATCCGACAAAGCAAGGGAACGACAGCGGCCAGGTCAGAAAAATCATCCCAGTTGATGATGATGCCGCCAGCTCTTGCCATGGTAATGAGGTGAATGGTTAAATTGGTTGACCCGCCGCTGGCAAGCAGTCCCACCATGCCGTTGACAATGGCCTTTTCATCAATCACCTGATACATGGGGGCCTGATCGGTGGTGGCAAGATGACAGACCTGGGTGGTTGCGGCTCTGGTCAGGGCCTCGCGCAACGGGGTTTTGGGGTTGGGAAAGGCTGCTCCTGGCAAGTGTAAGCCCATAAATTCCATTAGCATCTGATTGGTGTTGGCGGTTCCATAGAATGTACAGGTGCCAGGCGAGTGATAGGATTTTGACTCGGCTTCCAATAGCTCTTTGCGACCAATTTCACCCTTGGCGAAAAGCTGGCGGATCCTGGCTTTTTCCAGGTTTGGCAAGCCGGACGGCATGGGGCCGGCTGGAAGAAATATAACGGGAAGATGTCCGAATGACATGGCGCCTATAAACAGGCCGGGCACAATTTTATCGCAGACCCCGAGGCACAAAACCCCATCAAACATGTTGTGAGATAAAGCAATAGCGCTTGCCATGGCAATCAAGTCCCGGCTGAAAAGAGACAACTCCATGCCGGATTGACCCTGAGTAACCCCATCACACATGGCGGGAACGCCGCCTGCGAACTGAGCGACGGACCCCGATTTCCTAGCCT
Source organism: Holophagae bacterium (assembly GCA_050294955.1). Classification (GTDB taxonomy): domain Bacteria; phylum Acidobacteriota; class Holophagae; order Acanthopleuribacterales; family Acanthopleuribacteraceae; genus JBNKOV01. Next base: position 2,828 of record JBNKOV010000488.1, on the reverse strand, counting down.
GGTCCTTTATGATTTCGGGAAAGTCTACAAAGGGTTGATGGGCTGAAAGCATGTCGTTGTAGGCGCTTACAATTGCTATATTCGCTGTGCGGTCCCCTTTGAGGGCTTTCTTGTCCGAGCTGGAACAGGCCGCAAAGCAATGGGCCAGGTTCCCGCAGGACAGACTTGATCGAGTCAACCTGGAATCCCCGGCGAGCTTCATCCGGTCCACATAGGCGCTTCGGGTTGGCTTGCTTCGCTTAATGATACGGTGCGTCACGTCTTCGATAACGTGGTGAAGGGGCATGTTCATCTCCTTGCTTTAAGGCGCCCAGTAGAAGGACAGGGGCGTGTTGGCTTGCAACACGGCGCGAATGGGCATGTCTGAGACGGGGCCTTGGTCCCGCGCCTTTTCAAAAACGGCTTTCTTGCTTGTTCCCGTGCATAACAGCATCAAATTGGCGCTGGCCAGAATGGGCGGCAATGTAAGAGTGATGCGTGGCTCGCCTGCTCCAGGCGCTCGAATGGCTTCGCACAGTCGCCCTTTTTCCGGAGCAAGAGCCGCGGTTAAGCGATCAGCATTTGGAAAAAAGGAGGCGGTATGGCCGTCGTCTCCCATGCCCAGAACCACGGCGTCAAACGGCAAAGGCAGTTTTTTTAACCTGTCTTCAACTTTTGCAAGGGCTTCTTCCGGCGTAGGGCAGTCTGTTTTGAGGCCGGTGAAAGCCGCATCCCTGGCGAGATTGTTCAGCAGATTCTCTCGAACCAGCCGTTCGTTGCTGCGCTCGCTGGTGGGTTCCACCCAGCGTTCGTCAACGAGAGTAATGTGGACCTGGGACCAGGCAATGGGAATGCGGCTCAATTGTTGAAACAGTGGCAGGGGAGTGGACCCGCCGGAAACAGCCAGGGCGGCCTGGCCCTTTTTATCAATAGCATTCGACAGATCATGAGCAATGCGATTGGCCAGAGATTGGAATAAGTCGGAGCGATCCTCGAAATAATGCGCTTCCGGATCGGTCATCTCAGACCCTCCTCATACCAGGTGCGTCCGTCTCTTTCGATTAATGCAATAGCGGCGGACGGTCCCCAGGTTCCAGAAGTGTAGGGATGAGGACTCTTGGCCAGGTTTTCCCAGGAGTCGATAATGGATTCCGCCCAGATCCAGGCCGCCTCCACCTCGTCTCTGCGCATGAACAAGGTCGCATTGCCGCGAACCACATCCATTAGAAGCCGCTCATAACCATCGGGATATCGAGTTTTAAAAGTTTCTGCGAAGCTCAGGTTCAGAGGCGCAACCTGCATGCGGAACCCGCCAGGACCAGGAACCTTGGTCATCAGGTAGAGCCGAATGCCCTCATCGGGCTGAAGACGAATCACCAGGCGATTAGAAGTCACTTGATCCTTATTTTCAGGAAAAATGAGATGAGGCACATCGCGAAATTCAATCACAATTTCGGAGGTGCGCATGGGCATGCGTTTTCCAGTTCTAAGGTAAAATGGAACACCGGCCCAGCGCCAATTTTCCACCTCGGCCTTGATTGCCACATAGGTTTCAGTATGGCTGGATTCATCGATGCCCTGTTCTTCGAGATAACCCGAGACAGGCTGGCCCTGGACAGCGCCCGAGCGGTATTGTCCAAACACCAGTTTCGATTTAATATCTTCGGGAGCTATAGGGCGAAGGGCGCGGAGCACCTTCAGCTTCTCATCGCGAACCGCATTGGCTTCAAAAATTTTGGGTGGCTCCATCGCTACCAGGCAAAGCAGTTGGAGCAGGTGGTTTTGAACCATGTCCCGCAAGGCCCCAGCCTTGTCGTAGTAATTGCCCCGTGTCCCAATCCCAATACTCTCGGCAACCGTTATCTGGATATGGTCTACATATCGGCGATTCCAAAGCGGCTCGAATAGCGAATTGGCGAAGCGCAGGGCCATGAGGTTCTGGACCGTTTCCTTGCCCAGATAATGATCAATTCGGTAGATCTGGCGCTCATTGAAAACAGCCCCAATTTGATCGTTGATTTCGTTGGCGGTTTTCAGGTTGTTGCCTATGGGTTTTTCAATCACCACCCGGGTATTGGGGGTGACCAGGCCCTTCTCCTTCAGTCTATGACAGATCGTCCCAAAAAGATCCGGGGGCACCGAAAGATAGAAGACGCGAATACGGGTTGAGCCGGATAATTTTTCCTGCAGGTTTGACCAACCCTCTTCCTCCATGGCTTCCACTTTAACGTAATCGAGCCGTTGCGCAAATTTTGACCAGGTCTCCTCGTCGAAGTCGCCATTTTCAACACGCTTCTCCACATTTTCCTGAATAAGCGCAATAAAGGCGTCTCGTTCCATTTCAGACCGGGAAACGCCCAGAATACGACTGTCCTCGGGCATCTGTTTATCTTTGTAGCGATAGTATAGCGAAGGCATCAGCTTTCTGAGAGACAGGTCGCCGGTTCCGCCGAAAACCGTAAGGTCGAACGGTTTCACGGGAATTATTTTAGCCTTCAGCCTGTTGCTGGCCTGGTTAAGCGGGGGATGTGTCATAATCTCCTTCCTATGGTGGCTTTATCTGGGTATAGATGAAACAACGGGTCCGGATGAATGGATCAATAAGAGTCGGACCTTGAGTAAGGGATTATACACCACTTAGTCCAAAATGCCTAATGCTTATTAGGTCTTCTTTTTGTGGGGGCTGTGGTGAAATTGTCAGCCTTTTTTGTGGTTGTCGGGCCTGTATGGCGCTTTTCGATCCAATCCTGGCATTCTACGTCAGATTCGACCGCCAAAAGTTGGGGGTTATGCTATAATGCTGCCGCTTTTGTCGCCATTGGACCAATGGATGCATACATTCCGAATGT
>JBNKOV010000487.1:0-4702 GCA_050294955.1 Holophagae bacterium | reverse complement strand
CACAGCATCAAATGGCGATCAATTCCTCATGCATGCCCTGACGTGGTTGCCTGGTCGATTCCTGGCGGAAGTGAAACCACAGGGAGCAAAACTCATTCACCAGTTTGGGAGGTTTATGGGTTCCGTGGCCCAAGGTTTTAAAGACTTTTGTCATCCCGCCATGGATCGCCAAATCTCTTGGGATTTGAAACATGCACTCAAGGCGATGGATCATGTGGGCGCTATTTCTTCAACCCAAAAGAGAGCGATGGTCTGTATGTTAATGGACCGGTTCAGGGACAAGGTCCAACCTATTTTCTCGAGCCTGCGTTCCGGAGTAATCCACGGAGATGGCAACGACTATAATGTTTTGACAGACAAAAAGGGCGAACTGATAACCGGCATTATAGATTTTGGGGACATGTCTCATTCCGCGATCATCGGAGAAGCGGCGGTGGCAGTTGCCTACGCCATGCTCGACAAACCTGATCCCCTAGAAGCGGCGTGCCATTTTATAGCCGGATTTCACGCGGTATTCCCGTTAAACGATTCGGAACTCTCAGTTCTCTTTTATTTAATCTGCGCCAGATTATGTGTTAGCGTCATTTCATCGGCCCGACAGGCCGCCTTGAGACCAGACAACGCTTATCTCCAGGTTTCGGAAGAACCTTCATGGCGTCTCTTAACCCAGCTTTCCGAAATCGATCCCAACCTGGCCTACTATGCCTTCAGGCATGCCTGTAAATTCCCTCCAGTGCCTCAAGCTGGCAAGATTATCTCCTGGCTAATGGCAAATCCTGAGGCCATTGGTCCAGTGTTAGAGGAACCCCTCCAAAGCAGCCAAAAACTGGTTTTCGACTTCAGCGCCGGTGCCGACAACATGCAAGCCTATGAAGGTAAGGATGTTGAATGGGTCACTGAATTCATGTTCAAGAAAATGGAAGAAGCCGGCGCGACTGTGGCCATTGGCAAATACGACGAGGAACGGGACATCTACAAAACGCCGCAATTCGCGCCGCCAGACGGTGGCGAGGCGCGAACGATACACATTGGCATCGACATTTTCGCCAGGGCCGGAACCCCCATATTGGCGCCCTTAGACGGCAAAATCCATAGCTTTCAAAACAATGCCGCAGCTCTAGATTATGGACCTACCATTATTTTAGAACATCAGACCAGCGAAGGCGCGCCGTTTTACACCCTATATGGTCATTTAAGCCAGGATTCCTTAGATGGGTTGACCATCCATCAAGAGATCAAACAAGGCCAAACCCTGGCCAAAATTGGCGACCACTCCGTGAACGGTGGTTGGGTTCCTCATCTCCATTTTCAAATCATCACCGACATGCTGGGCCGATATGGCGACTTTGCAGGCGTATCCACAAAAAGCATGCGGGTCCTATGGTTGAAGCTTTGCCCGGATCCCAACCTCATCCTTCGGTATCCGGAAGCAGAAAGAAGGGAAACCCCGCAGGCTTTGCTCAAGGCTCGCCAAAGACATTTGGGGAAAATGCTAAGCGTATCTTACAAGAAACCACTTAAAATTGTACGAGGCTCTGGCCAATACCTTTATGACGAAAATGGTCGTGCCTACCTGGACATGGTCAACAACGTTTGTCACGTAGGTCATTGTCATCCCCGCGTGGTGGAAGCAGCAACGAGGCAGATTTCCACCCTGAACACCAATACTCGATATCTCCACGACAATCTGCCAAATTACGCCCAGCGACTTTGCGCTACCTTTCCCGAGCCCTTAAATGTCTGTTTCCTGGTAAATAGCGGAAGCGAAGCCAACGACCTCGCATTGCGTCTTGCCCGCAATTTTACCGGCAGACGCAGCATGGTGGTTGTCGAAGGCGCTTACCACGGACACCTCACCTCTCTCATTGATTTAAGTCCCTACAAATTTGACGGACCGGGCGGAGCGGGTTGTCCCGATGATGTTTTCATGGCGCCCATGCCGGACGTTTTTCGGGGCAAACACCACAGAGACGACCCATTCGCAGGGTCCAAATACGCCAAACATGTGGCGAAGGGGTTTGAGCACCTTCAGGCGAAAGGCGCCCCAGGCGCAGCCTTTATCTGCGAATCACTTTTGGGTTGCGGTGGGCAAATCGTCCTTCCACAGGGTTACCTGAAAGCTGCCTTTCAACACGCCAGAGAAGCCGGCGCCTTGTGCATCGCCGATGAGGTACAGGTTGGATTTGGCCGGGTTGGCCAACATTTCTGGGGATTTCAAACCCAAGATGTGATCCCGGACATCGTAACCTTGGGTAAACCCATTGGCAACGGTCACCCCATGGCGGCAGTTATTACCACCTCAGAAATTGCTCAAGCCTTCCACAATGGCATGGAATATTTCAACACCTACGGTGGAAACCCTGTATCGTGCGCCGTAGGCGCGGCGGTCCTTGATGTGATAGAAGATGAGTGTTTGCAAGAACACGCCTGGGAGGTAGGTGATTTTATCCTTTGCGGATTAAGGGATTTGCAGAAGAAACATCCGCTTATTGGGGACGTTCGCGGCCTGGGTCTGTACATTGGTGTGGAACTGGTCCGCGACCATGACACACTTGAACCCGCTGATTGGGAAGCGTCCAGTATTGTAGAGGAAATGAAGGAAAGAGGCATTCTGCTCTCGACCGATGGACCCCTTCACAATGTGCTAAAAATCAAGCCGCCCATGGTCTTCACAAGGGAGAACGCCCAGACCTTCCTGGAAAACCTGGATCAGGTTTTAAACCAGGTATTGAGAAGACCCACAACCTAGTTCAATCATCCAATCTTCCCGCCTCGACCCGCATCTGCTATGATGGTTGAGCGCGAAGATCAACCCAGTGAGGGAGTGTGCCAATGCAAATTTTGAAATCGAATATGACCATCTTGATTCTGGCCTTTTGCCTGATCATTCCAGCGACCGCTCAAGAAGAGAGCGTTAAGCCAGGAATCAATGAATCCTGGAAAAGTGAGCAAATAGACCCTTTAATCGGTCGCCTGGAATCGGAGAGCAGAGAAATCTACACGCACCGAAAGGAACTGGCCGATCTGGTGGCGCCGAAACCCGGTCAAGCCATCGCCGACATTGGCGCCGGATCGGGATTTATGGCGCTCATTTTTGCGGATATGGTTGGCGAAAAGGGTCATGTTTTTGCGGTAGATATCAACTCGACCATGATGGAACGGGTAGACGAACTCGCTAAAAAACAGAGCCTTCCCCAGTTGAAAACCGTGGTCTGCACCGACAAGTCTACAGAACTCAAACCGAACTCAGTAGACCTGGTTTTCGTCTGCGACACTTACCATCACTTCGAATATCCCCACACGGTTCTAGGGTCGATCCACCAGGCCTTAAAACCAGGTGGACAAATGATTGTGGTTGACTTTAAAAGGGTTGAGGGAGAGTCGCCGTCATGGATTCTAGACCATGTTAGAGCAGGGCAGGACGTATTCACGAAAGAAATTGAAGAGAACGGCTTTAAATTGGTGAAAGAACACCAGCCGTCTTTCCTTAAGGAAAACTACTTCCTTCGTTTTTCCAAAACCGAAAAACCATAAAAGATCAAACCACCAGCCGCAACCGTAATCAAAGACCAGGTAGATTCCAGTGGCCTGCCCTGGAACGCCCAATACATGGTCCATACAGATACGCCCAGAAAAAGAAGCGGCGTCAGAGGATAACCCCAAACCTTGAAGGGCCGTTCCATATCGGGTCTTTTGATCCGCAAAACAATCACGCAAGATACGGCGAGGGACGAGAATAAGCTAAGGGTAAACCCAGCATACTGTTGAATTTGATCCAGGCTTCCGGAGACAATGAGGATAGAGGTAACCACCGCCTGTAAAATCATGGCCTTCTTCGGCGCTCCGGTTGCTGGATCTGTTTCAGACAGCAGCCTCAAGGGGTGGAAATCCTTCCCAAAAGCGTAGTAAACCCGTGGCCCAGCAATGGTCATGGCCGAAGCTGAGGCAAAAATGGAGACGCATAAAACCAAAGTCACCATACTCACGCCGAAGGGTCCAAACAACCGATTTGAAGAAACCAGCCCCACCTCAACCTCGCCCGCCAGTTCATTGACGCCGCTGCCGTAAAAATACACGAAATTCAACCCCAGATAGAGTAACGCCACAAAAAGCGTTCCTACTAAAAGCGAACGAGGCAGATCTTTTTGAGGGTTCCGCATTTCACTTACCACATAGGCAGACGCATTCCATCCAGAATAACAGAACATGACAAAAATCAGTGAGGTGCCAAAGGCAGCGAAGCGTTGGTTGGCGGAGAGTTCCTGGTAGATTGGACCCACAGTCACAATATTTTCATACGATCCATTGCCAAATAGCAGGGCCGCGAAGATGATAGCCACGATTCCGCAAACCTTGAATAGGGTAATTAAATCGTTAAAGCCAATACTTCCTCGGGCGCCGCGTAAGTGGACAAGGGTTAACAGCCATACGATGCCAATCGCTGTCAGGTTTCTTATGTCCAGACCTGCGACCTCATAGCCTTTTGACAGTGCCGGAACAAAATGAGACGCGTAACCGGTTAAACCCATGACCGCAGCCGCTATGGGGGCGGAAAAGCCAGCCACCAGGGATACGAAGGCGCTCATGAATCCGAAAGGCTTTCCATAAGTTTCTCTAAGATAAACGTATTCTCCGCCCGCTCTGGGTATAGCGGAACCCAACTCTGCAAAACAGATGGCGCCGCAGAAGGCCAAAACGCCAC
>JBNKOV010000486.1:0-4712 GCA_050294955.1 Holophagae bacterium | reverse complement strand
CACGGAAGAACGAGATTCTTGAAAAGGCGCGCATTGAGAAGGCCAAAGGTCTCGCTTCTACTTTAACGGAAGATGCTGATAATGTGTTTGTTACTCTCAGCGCGCGCGACCTCAATCCTCAAATTAAAATCGTCAGTCGGTTTAAGGATGATGACACGGAAAAGAAGCTGGCGGTCGCCGGCGTGGATCAGGCGGTTTCCCCCTATCGCATGGGTGGTCAGCGCCTGGCTCTGGCTCTCACCAACCCGGCTTTTCAACAAATTATCGATGCTTCTTTTAAAGCGTCTACCCTCGATGTGCGTTTCGCCCATGTCCACATTCCCCTGGATTCTTTTCTTAATGGCAAGAAACTAAAGGACTCACAGATTAGGAAATACTCTCTGGGCGCCCTGGTTGTGGCTGTGGTGGAAAAGAAGGGCAATACGCTTTTTAATCCCAGCCCCGATCTGCTCATGGATGAAGTGGACCAATTGCTGATTCTTGGCGATGATCAACAAATTAAAGCGCTTAAATCTTATCTCAAAGACGCCAGCGGTGAGTCTTGAGCCCAAAATGGTAATGGAGTTTTTTGTATGAAATGGTTGCTGATATCGATTTGTATTTTTGGCGTGGTTCCGTTCTCCAAGGCCGATGATTCCATCCTGCCCCCTCCTACCCCATGGAGTGGCAAGAGTCGTAGTTTAATGGTGGATGAAACGTCGCCGTGGATTACACCATCTGAGCGTTCCAATCTTTCTAAAACTCCTGACTATAAAGATACTATGACCTGGCTGCGTAAGCTGACTGACGCCTCTCCCGAGTTGAAAATGGTTTCAATTGGCCAAAGCCTTCAGGGTCGGGACATCATGATGGTTATTGCCTCATCGGATAAGCGTTTTTCTCCGAAATCACGGGCGAACAAGCCCCTGTTGCTGGTGCATGCTGGCATTCATTCCGGAGAAATTGACGGCAAGGACGCAGGCATGATGCTTCTCCGTGATATGACGGTTCTGAATAAACGCCGTGAATTGCTGGAAAAAGTAGACTTGCTCTTCATCCCCATCCTCAGCGTTGATGGCCATGAAAGAACCAGCCCCTATAATCGAATTAACCAGAGAGGGCCTGCCTCAATGGGCTGGCGCACAAATGCTCGCAACCAGAACCTGAACCGGGATTACACTAAACTGGAGACCCTTGAAGTTCAAGCCCTATTGAAGGTAATTCGTGAATGGCAACCGCATCTTTATATCGATGTGCATGTTACAGACGGCATCGACGCTCAATACGACATCACCTTTGGCTACAATAGCGCCAATTGCCACTCCCCCGCTATCTCCCATTGGCTGGACTCCAAGCTTCGACCTGCTGCTGAAGCTGGATTGAAGGCGATGGACCATGTGCCAGGGCCTCTCTTCTTTGCAGTGGACAATAGCGACCTGGCCAGGGGAATTGTAGATTTTCAGCCAACTCAAAGATATTCTAATGGTTATGGCGCATCTCGTCATCTACCCACCATCCTGGTTGAAAATCACTCCCTGAAGCCCTATGACCAACGCGTTCTTGGAACTTATGTCTTTCTAGACAATGTAATGCAGACGCTCGCCAAGGATTTCGATTCCCTCGCTGAAGCCATTGAGACGGACAAAAAACGGCGACCGGATGAGGTGGCGCTCTCGTGGGGAGCACGTAAAGAAAAACCGGAAACCTTTCCATTCCTGGGCGTTGCCTATGAAACAGTCGAATCGGAAATCGCGGGCGGGCCGGTGGTCCGCTGGACGGGGAAACCCCAAACCATGGATATTCCCTTCATTCGCCTGGACCGCCCAAACCTCACGGTTTCTCGGCCCAAGGGCTACTATGTTCCCGCGACATGGCCGGAAATTATTCAAAAGCTGGAATGGCACGGAGTCGAAATGACCCGGCTCGACGCGCCTGTTGAAGTAGACGTTGAAATGTACCGCATTCTCAACGCCAAACCCGATAAAATGCCCTTTGAGGGCCGGTTTCGGGTAAAGGGCGAACCCATGGCGGAACGCCGCAAACAATGGTTCCCCAAAGGCTCCGTCTATGTAACCACGGACCAGCCTCTTTGCGAGCTGATTGTCTCTATGCTGGAGCCGACCGGTCCCGATTCGTTCTTCCAATGGGGCTATTTCCATGAGATCCTTCAACGCACGGAATACTTCGAGAGTTACGTTGGAGAAACCCTGGCCAGGAAAATGTTGAGTGATGACCCACAACTCAAGGCAGCCTTTGAAAAAGCCCTGACCGAAGATAAAGAACTGGAAGGCAACCCTCGGGCCAGACTCCATTGGTTCTACGAACGCTCCCATTACATGGATTCCCAATGGCTGCTCTACCCAATAGCACGAGAACAATAGCAATAGGAGACCGTTATGGCCAAGGCAAAGAGCTTCTTCCTCTGTGATTCATGTGGTTACAAAACCCCGAAATGGATGGGCCAATGTCCGTCCTGCGGGGTTTGGGACTCCCTCGTGGAAAACAAGCCTCTGGCCCCTGGACGGGTTGCGAATAACGCGTCTCCCGCCAGCATGATCCCCTACGGCAGCATTGCCCCGGAAAATCTGGTTCGCTTCAGTTCCGGCTTCTCGGAACTGGACCGGGTTCTTGGAGGCGGATTCGTACCCGGCTCCCTCATCCTCATCGGCGGCGATCCGGGCATTGGGAAATCAACCCTCATGCTGCAAACAGCCGCAACCCTCCAGAACACGGGTAAAAAAGTACTTTACGTCTCGGGTGAAGAATCTCACGCCCAAATTAAGATGAGAGGCGAGCGTCTGGACCTGGAGGCCAGCCAATTGCTGCTCATGGCTGAAACCGATTACGACGCCATGGAGCGGGCGTTGGAGGGCAAGCATTTCGACGTGGTGTTCATCGACAGCATCCAAACCATGCACACCCCAACCATTCCTTCCGGCCCGGGAAGCATCACCCAGGTGCGAGAAGTAACCTCTCGCCTGCTGGCGCTCGCAAAAACACGGGGCGTAACAGTGGTTCTAATTGGCCACATCACCAAGGAAGGCCAACTGGCCGGGCCAAAAACGCTGGAGCATATGGTGGATGGCGTCTTTTATTTCGAAGGGGATAAGTATCATCGGCTCAGGTTAATCCGAGCCCAAAAGAACCGCTTTGGCCCTGCCCAGGAGCTGGGCATCTTCAGGATGACGGAAAAGGGACTGATGGAGGTTGGCAACCCATCCAAGGTTTTGCTTGAACAACGCCCGAAAACCTGTACGGGCAGCGTGGTGGCGCCCTGCATCGAAGGAACCCGACCCCTCATGGTTGAGGTTCAGGTTCTCTTAAGCAATTCCACCTACGCGGCTCCAAGACGGGTCACCATGGGCGTAGACACCCATCGCCTCGCGCTGATCATGGCGGTTTTAGAGAAAAAGGGCGGTCTACAACTCCAGGGATTAGACGTCTTTGTGAATGTCGTGGGCGGTATTTCCATCCAAGAACCCGCCATCGATCTGGCCCTGGCGCTTGCCATATACTCATCTTTCCGGAACCTGGTTTTGGGTCCGGAGAAGGCGGTCTTCGGGGAATTGGGGCTGGCGGGTGAAATTCGCTCCGTAAGTCAAGCCGACTTGAGAATGAAGGAATGCCGCAATTTGGGGTTCACCACGGTTATTTGTCCCACATCCAACGCCAGTCATGTGCCCGAGGGGGTTCAAGCGGCTGGAGTGACAACCCTGGTTGAAGCCCTGGAACAGGCCCTTGGATGATTGTATTCTCTAACATGAATTCATGGCCTCATACCTGCGATTTCGAGGGGATGTAGATTTTTATCCCCCTCAGGGGCGGTTTGCTCTTTACAGAATCCCCAAAATCAACTAAGTTGAGCATTTATTTCTGTTGCCGTTGCGCAGTGGAATATCCCAGTTAAGGAACGGTGGGGTTATGTTTAAATCAGTTTCATCCAAAACGGATTTTCCGGCCATGGAGCGGGAGATACTAGAGTTTTGGGAAGCAAACCGCATTTTCAAAAAGTCGCTGGAACAACGGGAAGGTTGCGAGGAATATGTTTTCTACGACGGCCCCCCATTCGCAACAGGACTTCCCCACTACGGTCATCTGCTCGCTGGCACCATTAAAGATATTGTTCCCCGTTACTGGGCCATGAAGGGCAAATTGGTGGACCGCCGTTTCGGCTGGGACTGCCATGGCCTGCCTGTTGAAAGCGAGGCATCTAAAGGTCTGGCTTCCGAAGGAATGGAACTAAGCGGAAAGTATGAAATCGAAGAGTACGGCGTTGGCAAGTTTAACGAATATTGCCGCTCCATTGTGCTGCGTTACACCAAGGAATGGGAGTCTGTGGTCACAAGAATGGGCCGCTGGGTAGATTTCGAAAACGGCTACCGCACCATGGATAAAGATTTTATGGAATCCATCTGGTGGGTGTTCAAGCAATTGTGGGACAAGGATCTGGTGTATCAGGGTCACCGGGTTATGCCTTTCTCCTGGAAACTCTCCACGCCTCTTTCCAATTTCGAGGCCTCCAGTAATTACAAGGATGTTCAAGATCCCGCGCTTACGGTTAAATTTAAGGTGAAAGACGCTGAAAACACTTGGATTCTTGCATGGACGACAACCCCTTGGACGCTTCCCTCCAACCTGGCTCTTGCCGTTGGCGAAAACATTGAATATGTGAAGGTTACCCATCCTGAATCCGGCGAACACCTCATCCTTGCTGAGGCGCGACGCGCTTATTA
>JBNKOV010000485.1:0-4716 GCA_050294955.1 Holophagae bacterium | reverse complement strand
GCTATGAAGGATGAGGACAAAGACATCTCCATTTTTCCTGAAGAGCCGGAAAAAGAGAACGAAGCGGACGGCCCGGTTGATTTTTCCGAAGACTCAGGCTCGCCACAAGAGCTTGACGCCGAGGACGAGGCGATGATGACCTTGAGCCTCAAGCATGAGCGAATGATGCATTTTGAAGAATCTGTTCGTATTTTAAACGGACTTCTAAAGCGCTACCCGCGCGATCCTTCAGTCAGGCAGCATTTGGAAAGAGTGAAGCAACTGATGGTGGCCGAATCTCATCGAGATAAAAAAATGCGGCTTCTTTCCAACTGGTTGGACAAAATCAAGGGAGTGTACTATGTTTCATAGCCTGATTAAGGAAGTCTGGAATTCAGCCCCAGGCCTCGTGAACCTCATGTTGTCCGGCGTCGATGGGATTGTGGTTTCCAAACACCACGACAGCGATGAAGATGACTATCTCGCAGCAGAGGCGGCAAACCTTATTAAAGAGAGTGTTCGCTTTGGTAAAGAGTTGGATTCCGGTAATTTGCTGAATATCTCCACCCACTACGAAGACAAAATCGTGGTCATTCAAATGGTCACTCCGGAATATTTCCTTCTCGGCATTCTGGATGATCCGAAGTTTCTATCTCTTGTCAAATACCGTTTCACTCTGAAATCCTATGAGTGGTACTCGGTTATTGCCTGACCGTGTTGTTTTTTTGTAAAAGACAGAGCAGAAACCGGCCAATTCGGCCCTCAATTAAAACTTGGAATTCAACTAAGAGCCAAAATAGGCTAAGATACGTTGAGCAACGTCGCTGCCAGATCATACAGTTGGTGAAGTGCGACGCGGGATCGCAATTGCCGATTCCCAATAATGTTCATTGATTGATATCGCCGAAAAGGCGCTAGGTGGGGTCATGGAATTTAATGAAATCAAGGAAGTTATCGAACTCTTTTCCAAGAGCAATGTTGATCGGTTGGATCTTGAAATAGAAGGTCTTAACCTGAAAATGTCCAAAAAGAAGCCTCAAGTTGTTTCCTCTGCTGCGGAAGTGCTTGTTGAGTCGGCGCCGGTCAGGCCTGTGGCCGAGTCTGCGCCCGCTGAGGATTTAACAGAAGCGGTTTACGTGAGATCTCCCATTGTGGGCACTTTTTATGTGGCGCCAAACCCCAACTCCGATCCTTTTGTTCAAGTTGGGGACACGATCAAAGCAGGGCAAACCCTTTGCATCGTTGAAGCCATGAAATTGATGAATGAAATTCAGGCTGATCATAGCGGCGTTATTGCGGAAATTCTCGTTGAGAATGGCCAGGGCGTTGAATACGATCAACCCCTGTTTCGCCTCAAGTCCGTTTAAAGTCTCTGGGAGAATAACATGTTCAAGAAGATCCTCATTGCCAATCGCGGGGAGATTGCCCTGCGTGTTATCTGGGCATGCAAGGAGTTGGGAGTTAAAACCGTTGCGGTTTATTCCGAAGCAGACAAGTTTTCGCTTCATCGGCGTTTTGCCGATGAAGACATCTGCATAGGGCCTGCGCCTTCCAACCAGAGCTATCTCCAGATTCCCTCTATTATTTCCGCTGCCGAGATTACGGGCGCGGAGGCCATTCATCCCGGGTATGGGTTCCTTTCTGAAAACGCCCACTTCATTGAAGTCGCTGAATCCTGCAAATTGCACTTCATTGGACCAACCCCCTATTCCATTCGCCAAATGGGCGATAAAGCCCAGGCCCGCCGCACCATGATGGATGCAGGCGTGCCCGTTCTTCCCGGCTCCGACGGACCCATTTCCGACTTGGAGGAAGCAGTGAAGGTGGCCGGGGAAATCGGGCTTCCCGTCATTATCAAGGCGTCCGCAGGCGGCGGCGGTCGAGGCATGCGCATTGTTCGCGAAGAAAGCGAACTGGAAAACGCCATTGCCACGGCCCAATCTGAAGCAGAAGCGGCCTTTGGCAACGGCGAGGTCTACATCGAGAAATACCTCACCAATCCCCGTCATATTGAGATTCAGGTTCTGGCCGACCACTATGGCAATGTCATTCATCTCGGCGAACGGGAGTGCAGCATTCAGCGCCGTCACCAGAAAATCATTGAAGAAGCGCCTTCCCCTGTTTTGTCTGAAAAGAGCCGAAAGGAGATGGGCGACACCGCGATCCTGGCCGCTAAAGCCACCAATTATCGCGGCGCCGGCACCGTTGAGTTCCTCTACGATGACGACGGCTCCTTCTATTTCATGGAAATGAACACCCGAATTCAGGTAGAACACGGCATTTCCGAACTGGTTACGGGCATTGATCTGGTGAAATGGCAGATTCGCATCGCCGCTGGGGCCACCTTGAACATCAAGCAATCCGATGTCAAGATGAACGGTCACGCCATTGAATGCCGGCTGAACGCGGAGCATCCCGAAACCTTTAGGCCTTCACCGGGTCTGATCGAACATTTCCACCTTCCGGGCGGGCCTGGCATTCGCGTAGACTCCGCTGCTTACGCGGGTTATCGCGTGCCGCCTCATTACGATTCCATGATCGCCAAACTCATGGCCCATGGGGCGGATCGTTCCGAAGCCATGGCTCGAATGAAACGGGCGCTGGGTTTAACCGTGATCGAGGGCATCGACACCAATATCGCCCTCCACCAACGCATCTTATACGACCAGGATTTCATCAAAGGCAAGTTTTCAACCCAATACTTGGATAGCTTCCTGAAGAAGAAATGACCTCAGACGCCGCCTGACTCGTCACCCGGCAGGGAGATTTCATTGGAATCGAATAACCTTGTTGAACAACGGCCAGGCGGCCTGTACCTCGTCGGATTTATGGGCTCGGGAAAAACCAGCGTGGGCGGCATCCTTGCGAACCTGCTCCTTCGCGATTTCATCGACCTTGACCAGCAGATAACCGCAGTAGCGGGCCGTTCCATACCCGCCATTTTCCAAGAAGACGGAGAGCCGGCCTTTCGCAAATACGAAAGAGAGGTTTTGGAAACCCTGCCCACCCAGGCCGTGGTAGCTTTGGGCGGCGGCGCTTTTATACAGCCTGAAATAAGAGCCTATATTAAAAAAACAGGTCTCGCCGTATTCCTCAATTGGCCTTTCCAAGTGCTTGCGAGCCGCGTGTCCGGCGACAAGAACCGTCCCCTTGCAAGCGATCTCGCCGCCATGAAGCGCCTTTATGAAGAGCGCCTTCCCGTTTACATGCAGGCAGATAGGGTGTGGACAAGCGAAACCCTTGAGGAGAAGCCGACCGAAATAGCCCAGGGCCTTTTTCAATGGTTTCTCGCAGAAAAGCAACCCTAACCATAACCCGAAAAATTTAGCCAGGCGATAGTGACCGCTGTAAGGTTTCCTTTAATCCCGGTATTAGGGACCGTTTAAATTTGGGGAAAAGCAGACCATCAAGCCATAGATAGGAGAAAAAAGAAACCATGCCTATCGGCCAATTATTTTAAATAATTCCTGTGAAAATGCATAATCTCACAAAAACGATTATCGCCATGAAAGTGAGAGTAATCTGGACGGTTGATGATTTATCACTTCAAATCTTTTGAAAAAATGGGCTTAGCCATGGCGGCCATATTGTGTCGGCAGTGGTTTTGTTGTTTTAATTTTCCTTATTAAATGTGATAATAGAGAGATAGAGCGCTAGCAAGAAATTCGGAAAGAAATTCCTGCTTTGTGATATAGTTTACAAGGTGCTTATCTTTGGATTGACAATTTGGGCTTCACGTATTAGGCTGTGATTTAGAGGTCCTGGAAATAGGGGGTTTAGTGAGCAACAAGCTAGGTGAACTACTCGTAGGAGCGGGTCTGATCAATACAGAGCAGCTTGAACACGCCATGGAGATGCAGAATCAGGAAGGCGGTAGGTTGGGGCATGTTCTGATCAAGCTCAATTACGTGAAGGAAGATGAAATCACCCAATTTCTCAGCAAGCAGTATGGCGTGCCCGCCATCAATTTGTCCAATCTTCATATCGATTCTTCCGTAATCAAGCTGGTCCCCTCGGATGTCGCTCAAAAATACCAGGTGCTGCCCATAAGCAGGCAGGGCGCCACATTAACCCTCGCCATGGTGGACCCCACCAACGTGTTCGCCATGGACGACATCAAATTCATGACCGGCTACAACGTAGAGCCTGTCGTGGCCAGCGAGTTGGCCTTGCGAGAGGCCATTGATCAGTATTACGGCTCCAATTCCTCCATCGAACTCAAACGGGTGATGGACGATATCGCCTCCGAAGAAGCAGCAGAACTGGAAGATCCGGACCTGGAGGTCATTGAGGAAGAAGACGAGATCGACGTAAACTCCCTGCAAGATTCCTCTGAAGAGGCCCCAGTTGTCAAGTTGGTCAACATCATGTTGACAGATGCAGTGAGAAAGGGCGCCAGCGACATCCACGTTGAGCCTTACGAAAAAGAGTTTCGAGTGCGTTACCGCATTGACGGCATGCTGCACGAACAAATGTCGCCGCCCCTGAAAATGAGAGACGCCATCATCAGCCGCATCAAGATTCTTTCCAAGCTTGATATTTCCGAAAAGCGTCTCCCTCAAGACGGACGCATCAAGCTGAAAATGAACATTGATGGAAGAAAGAAGGAATTGGATTACCGGGTGTCCTGTCTTCCCACCCTGTTTGGGGAGAAAGTGGTTCTGCGACTGCTGGACCAGGACAACCTCATGTTGGATATGACCAAGTTGGGATTTGAACCCCACAGCCTGGACATCT
>JBNKOV010000484.1:0-4720 GCA_050294955.1 Holophagae bacterium | reverse complement strand
GACCGCATGGCTTACCAGCTCGGGGTTGCTTTCTTTTTCCACCACATCTCGAAGCAACGAGCATTTTTCGTCCAAAAAGACTGCCTCAATGATAGCGATCTTGCGATCCACGGAATCGGTATCTTCATACAATCGGACCAACGAATCACAGCCATCGGCCAGAGCCAAAGAATGAAATACGCCGTTAAGCAGCTCAGGATCGGTCTCTTCCTCGGCAACCTTCAGGAGAAAGGCCTCATCCTTTGCGAGGAACAGTCCTTGTAAAACCTGCTCTTTCAACTCGTTGGGGTAATCGCCGTTATAGAGATCCTTAAGAAAGTCGGTTTTTCCCAAAACGCCCAGATGATGGACGAACATAGACAAAACCTCAGGATCTTGCTCCTCGCGAGCCAGCTCCACCAAGATATCCGTTGCGCCTCTCGCCATAAGACCGTCAAGGGGTATTTCTTTAAATTCTCTATTGGTTTCTTCTCGGTAGAGGCGAACCAGGAAATCGTTGGTATTGGGAAAGGCCCCGGCGGAAAGAGCCATAACTGCGCCGCGACGCAACTCAGTAGAATCCGAGTCCTTAGCCAGCCGCTGTAAAATTTTCTCCCCTCTGGCGTCCGGCTTCTGGACAAGGATGAACAGAGCCCGTTCCTTCAGTTCCTCAGATTGATTGCCGTTAATGATTTTCTCAAGCAAATCCATGGCCTTCTCTGGTTCGGTATGAAGCAACCCAGCTAAAGCCACCAACTTAATATCCATGTCACTGTGCTCATCTGGATCCGGCGTCATGCCCATGGCGGTTTGAATCTCTATCTTTAAAGCTTCGCCGTCATTGGCCCATGAGCTGTCGGGCCATTCCTCTTCTAAATCCTTCAAGGCGGACAAGGCCTGACTGTTCTTACCGGTTTTATGCAGCGAGAAGGCCTTCCAGTAAAGAGCCGCGTCTACATCTTCATCCCCAGCATCTACGATTTGGTTGAATAATTGGACTGCGTCATCGTAACGTCTTTCTTTCATGGCCTTCATAGCAACGCGATAATTCTCGTTGCGGGGCTCGGCAAAGGCCCCGCCAATGATCACCAGCGTAAACAGAACCATGGTCCACAATCCTAATCTCTTCATGACTCACCATCCTCAAAATTTGTCCTAATTGTTTTCATTTCCCGGCTCCGACGCTAAAGGGCTCGATCATCGCTTGGGGCAGCCAGCATCTGTTTGGGGTTCATTTCAGAGCGCAGAACCCGAATTTTGAAAAGTATCTCGGTATGTTCCTCATTTTGTTCAACTCGCTCAACCTCAACCTGGGGAGAATCGCCCTGATTGGCAAGCTCTAATAAGGTGAACTCCAATTCGTCCAATAGATTCGCCATGTTTTGGTTTCCCTGGTTATAGGCAACCTGGCGGTAAAGTCTATTGTCGTTTGCCAATTGGCGAGCCCAGTCCTGGCGAAGCTTTAGGTCGTCTGCATCCTCATGTTTGACATGAGTCAGCAGCATCTGCAATTGTTCCAGATGGTCAGATACACGGGAATTCAGAAGGTTTTCTGGAACCACATTGCTGATAAACGACACATTATCCGGGGTTTTGGGGCCAAACCTACCCATTAAAAACGCAGCAAGCGCTATTAGAGCAAAGGAACCGACCATCACCAGATTGTTGGGCTGAAAAAACCCTCGGATCTTGGAAATGAGAGTGGGTCGGGCCTCCAAACGAGGCTCAATTTTTCTCCAAATCCGAGCGCCGTAATCGGGTCCCCTGTCGGGTACATCATCGGCGGAAACCTGATTCAACAGGGACTCCAAGTCCTCATACTCCTTAGCGCACAAGCCGCATTGCTCCAGATGGGCGGCTATGTCACTATCTGCGCCTTCCCCGTAGTAAAACAGGGTCATCTCGTCCTCGCTGATATGTTTTTTCATTATGCCGACCTCGTCTGAAAAATGCCTCTTAGCTTCTTTACCGCTCTGAAAACGGCATGCTTGGCTGCGTCTTGCTTAATGCCCAGAACGTCACTGATCTGAGCAATGGAATAGGATTCAAAATGGCGCAGCACAAAGGCCGAGCGTTCTTTGGGAGCCATGTGCTCCAGCGCTTCGTCTATGCGAGCCCGCATTTGACCGTGATAGAGTTTCTCTTCCTGGCTGAGGGCCGTCTCTGCTACATCCACCGTTTCTTCTTCTTTTTCGTTGCGGCGTTTCCTGGACCGCAACAAGTCCAAAGCGCAATTGGTGGCGATCCGATATAGCCAGGTCCCGATTTTGGAACTGCCATCGAAGCGATCCAAATTCCGATAAGCCTTCAAGAAGGTGTCCTGCACCACCTCATCGGCGTCGAATTCGTTGCCCACCATGCGAAAAGCAAGTCGAAACAATTGTTGCGAATGCTCTTCCACAATTCGGTGGAAATTTTCGGTTTCTTTTAAGTCTGTTAGCGGTTTCAGAAGCGCCTCCCCTTCCGTCTCTGTTCCTTTGACGACCCGTACCCACATCGGTTGGCAACTTTTTTAAAAATTATCTCTTTTTCCTTTCTGCCATGTACAAACCTCTCAAAAAAATAGACCTGCTCAATAGCCCTTAAAAATATTCCACCGAAACCTTCCCGAATATCATACCACGACCCTTGCCGTCCTCATTACCTGCATGTGTTGCAGGAAACCAATAAAGCACAAAAGGCGCGTCCGAAGACGCGCCTTTTGGTTAAAAGGTTAGAGACCCCGGCGAACCGGGAATCCCATTAATGTTCTTTCTTGGCCAGAGACCGAAGCGGTTTGAGAAGGATGAACAGCACGAGAGCGCCGCCCAGACAGGTCCAGACAATTTGCCAGAACAGGTCTGGCATGGTGAGGACCGCATCCCCTTTAGCCTGCTCCAAGATGGTGTCCACAGCCGCCTTAAACCCGCTGAGATCACCATTGGTGATGATAGAGGGGTCTACCTTTTCAATAATGGACGGGTCAATCTTGGCCAGAATTTCTGGAGTAATGCCGTCCGCTTCAGCCAGGGTGTCTTTGGCCACGCCAGCGCTTTCAAATACGGCGAAACTGAATTTACCGGCAATCTGTCCGGCAATCAAATTGCCGAGAGAGGTGGCCAGGAACCAGATACCCATCATCTGACCGGTAATTCGCCGTGGCGCCAATTTGGTGATGGTGCTCAAACCCACAGGGCTCAGACACAGTTCACCGGTTGTGTGCAGCAGATAAACCAGGCACAGCCAAAATGGGGTTACGCCGTTCACGTTATTGGCTGCCAAACCGACAGCAAATGCGATGACCGCAAAACCCAAGCCCAGGAATAAGAGCCCGAAAGCGAATTTTGCAGGTATGGAGGGGTCCATATTCCGGGCGGCCAGCTTGATCCACAGGGCGCCAAAGAAAGGCGCAAGAACAATAATGAAAATGGGGTTCACACTCTGCAGCCAACTTGCAGGCATCTCCCATCCAAACATGTTTCGATCGGTAAAGTATTTAGCGAAAAGGTTAAGCGACGAACCTGCCTGTTCAAAGCCGGACCAGAAAATGGCCGAAGCGACAAACAGGAACATGATCAACACGATGCGCTTTTTCTGATCGGGGTTAAACCCGCCTGCAATAAGCACATAGGCGAAATAGAGAATGGCGATTCCAATAATGATCCATTTGGTGGCGTCAGCCAGGCCAGTAGCGGAAGTGAGATCAATAAAGCCGCCGAAATGAGCGCCTGCAAGGGCTCCAACAAAAACCAGCGCGAGAACGAGAGCCATAGCGCTGCTGCCGGATTCACCAGAGGATGCGTGTACCTTGGCTTTAGGCTCCACGCCGCAGTCGCCCAAATACTTCTCGGTCATTTTATATTGAATGAGACCCAAGACCATGCCGAAGCCCGCCAGGGAGAAACCCAAATGCCAATCAACGTTTTCGCCGAAATATCCGCAAAGAAGGGGACCCGCAAAGGCGCCCAGGTTAATGCCCGTGTAGAAAACGGAGAAACCGGCGTCCCGCCGTGCGCCGCCTTCGGGGTAGAGATCACCCACAATAGTGGAAACGTTGGGTTTTAAGAGCCCCGTGCCAATAACGATAAGGATAAGGCCCAGGAAAAAGGTCGCCTCCATGGGGATGGCCATGCTGAAGTGACCGGCGGCAATGATAATGCCCCCATACCAGACTGCCTTCCTTTGTCCAATTTTGTGGTCCGCCAACCAGCCGCCGCCTAGAGCAAGTAGATAAACAAAAGCGGTGTACAAGCCGTAAATGGCCGCAGCCGTTTTATCGTCGTAACCGAATCCTCCATTTTCGATCTTGGCGACCATGAATAACATGAGCAGCCCGCGCATCCCGTAATAACTGAATCGCTCCCACATTTCTGTAAAAAACAGGGTCGCCAGTCCTCGGGGATGACCGAAAAAGGTTTTTCCTGTTTGTTGAATCCCTTCTGTCATTTTTTCCACCCTAAATATTTAATTGAGTCGATGTTCCTGGCTCTCAGCATCGAGACACGCTCCGCTGACATAATTTCACGCCTTAATTAATTGGAACGCATTGGCTTCCAGTGGTATGGCAATCCATCCCACCATGATATTCAGAAATGTAGTTGGATATCTTTTCTACAAGGTTGGATCTGGGACCAGATTCACGGAAGCAGTCAAGAACGGTTCATCATACCCAGACTTTGCCATGGACGTCAATGTTTCGTATAAAGTCCCCTCTTGATTTACAGCTTGAGGCAGGTAGAATCAAGGCCATATCGCGACCATG